>JBOHUY010000249.1:0-7332 GCA_050735015.1 Candidatus Dormibacterales bacterium
GCTCCGGGTACCTGCGGGTGACGTCCTCCCCTTTGCGGCTGAGCGCCCTCACCGACCCGTGGTCGAGCCTCACGATGGCGCGGACGCCGTCCCACTTGAACTCGAAGGCCCAGCGTTCGGGGTTCTCGGGGAGTCCCGTGGCGGGCTTGGCCAGCATAGGTTCCAATGCCTCCGGCGGGGACTCCGCCAGGGGGTCCTGAGCTGGGTCCATGCGGTGGATCATCCAGTTCTCGCCCCGCGTCTGGAAGAGGACGTACCTGCCCTCCAGCCGGCGCCCGTGGAGGATGACCATGACCTCGTCGGGGCGGAACTTCTCCTCCTCATAGGTGCCCTCGTCCCAGATCGAGACGCGCCCGGCGCCGTACTCCCCGGCCGGGATGGCGCCCGCGAAATCGATGTACTCCAGCGGGTGGTCCTCCACGTGGACGGCGAGCCTGTTCTCGTGGGGGTCGTCGGGGATGCCCTTGGGCACGGCCCAGGAGACGAGGACACCGTCCCTCTCGAGCCTGAAGTCCCAGTGCAGCCGCCTTGCGTGGTGCTCCTGCACGACGAAGCGCGGCGCCGGCCCCGCCCGCGCCCGGCGGGTGGACGCGCCCGCCTCAAAGCGGGCCTTGCGGCCACGTGGCCCGGCCTTCTCCCCGGCGCCCGTCGACGGCTCGGGCGTCCTCTCGAAGTCGCGCTTGGACCGGTACCGATCGAGCCTGCCCACGGCCTTACTTTGCCCGACCGCCCGGGTCTCTTGTGGAACGGGTTTAACGGGCGGGCTTCTCAGGGCCGCCTCCGGCGGGGAGACTCGGGCGGTCCTGTCCAGCCCTTTCGCAGGAGGTCGACCGTGTTTCTCGCCGGCGGGATCCCCGACGTCAGCCCGATAGAGACGCTCCTCACCGCCTGGGTCGGGGTCGGGCAGGAGCTCGTCGCCTCCGTCGGGGCCCTGGCCTTTGTGGGGGCCTTCCTCTGGAGGATGACCGCGGTCGAGCCCCACTCCATCCTGCAGGCCAAGCAGTGGATCCAGCGCATCGTCGTCGGCACCATCGGTGTGGAGATGGCGGGGACCATCGTCCACGTCCTGACGGGGGCGCTGCCGAGAGGATGAGCCCGGCGGACGCGCTCTCCTCGCTGCACAGCCTGGCCGCAGAGCTGGGCGCGATCATCGCGGCATTCGAGCCCTCCCACCTCCTCGACTGGCTGACCGGTTCCACCTCCGACTACGTCTCGGCCGTCTTCCACGCCTTCGTACTGGGCACCGGCAATGCCGAGCGGCCGGGGGCCGCCTTCGTCACCGCGCCCACCATCCGGCGCTTCGAGCCCGTGTGCCAGGGAGCGGCGGACGTGGGCCTCGTGGCCGCGTTCGCGTGGGGGTGCTACCGGGCCATGTGGTCGAGCAGCGCGGGCTCTGCGGCGGCGGCCCGGCACATGCTTCCAAGGGCCGTCCTCGCCGTCGTCCTCATCAACTTCTCTCAGACCCTCTTGCAGGCCGCGGTCGAGGTCAACAACGCCCTCTGCCAGTCGGTGCCGTGGAGCGGCGCCGGGCTCGACGCGGTCCCCCGAGTGTCGACGGGCGCCGGTGCGGCGCCCATCGAGCTGCTCGTGGGCGCCGCCCTCGCGACGGGCTACGCGGTCCTCGCATTCGCATACGTCGTCCGCTACGCGCTGCTGGTGGTCCTGGCCATCGCCGCCCCGCTCGCCGGCCTTTTCTTCGTGCTGCCCGACACTCACCGCTACGCCCGGCAGTGGGCGCACCTGTTCGTGCCCGCCCTCTTCATGCAGCCGCTCCAGCTTTTGATCCTCGGCATCGGCTTCAGCCTCAACGAAACGGCGTCGGGTCTTCCCGGCCGCCTCTTCGCCCTGGCCTCGCTCTTCCTCGTCTTCAAGGTCCCGGCCGCACTGTCGGCCGCGGCCCGATTGGGAACTCACGCGGGCGCCGGCAGGGGGTGGGCCGGGCACCTGGCCGGGGCGGCCTTCTGACGTGAAGTTCGCCGCCGCGGCCGCCTCGCTGGTCTTCCTCGCGCTGGCCTCGGCGACGCCCGGTGAGGCCGTCCGCGGCGTCCTCGGGGTCGTGCCGGGCGCCGTCGTAACCCAGCCCTTCGGCTGCACCTCGGTGGCGCTCGAGCCCCCCGACCCCTCATGCCCGGGCGGGCACTTCCACAGCGGGATCGACCTCGCCGCGCCCACCGGGACGCCCGTATACGCGGCGACCGCGGGGCGGACCCTGGTGGTGCGGAGCGTGGGGGGCTACGGGCTCCACGTCATGATCTGGGGGCCGGAGGGCGCCCTCGTCATCTACGGCCATCTCTCGGAGGTGGACGTGGCCGGTGGCCGGTGGGTGGCGGCCGGCGAGCTTATAGGACGCGTGGGCGCGACGGGGAACGCCACGGGACCCCACCTCCACCTGGAGGTCCGCCTCGCGGGAGCCCCCGTGGACCCGGTGGCGTGGCTGCGTGGCCTCGTCCCATCGCATGTCGGGAGGTGATCGTCGATGGTCAACAAGGTGATCCTGCTCGGGCGCCTGTCCGCCGACCCGGACGTGCGGACGACAGCGACCGGCAACCACGTCACCAGCTTGAGGCTCGCCACCAACACATACGGTGGGCGGGACGAGGACGGCAACCGCCGCGAGCACACCGAGTTCCACAACCTGGTCGTCTTCGGAAAGCAGGCGGAGGTGGCCGCGGACTTCCTGCGCAAGGGCAGGCTCGTATTCGCGGACGGCCGGCTCCAGACGCGGAGCTGGGACGACCAGGAGGGACGCAAGCGTTACACCACGGAGGTCGTGGTGGACGTATTCCACATGCTCGGGCCCCGTCCCGAGGACTCGGCCTGACGGCGAGTGCCCACCCCGTCGCAGGGGCCGGGGCGCCCACGGATGGCAGGTGCCGGCTCCGCACGTCGGTTCCGGGTCGCCCTGCCCGGCGCCCCCACCTTGACCCGGAATCTAGAGTGGGGTGGTGGGACGCCTTCTGATGGCGGTCACGGGGCTTGCCCTCGCTGCCGCGCTGCCCGCCCTGGCCGGCTGCGGCGAGTACCTGGACAAGTTCGCGCCCACGCCCCCGCCTCCTGTCAGCGGCGCCCAGCCAAACGGGAAGTTCCTCTCCTACGACGGGAGCCGGCGCACCGTCCTCCTGCTGCTCATCGCGGGCGCCACCGGGAGCGACAACGCTTTCAACTTCGACGGCTATTCCGGGGGCGCGATGAGCGTCAAGGTGCCTTCCGGCTGGCAGGTCACGGTGCAGTGCGCGGACCACGGCACGGTGCCCCACTCGTGCGTCATCGTGCCCGCCTCGGGACCGGCCACGCCCGCCTTCGCCGGCGCGTCCACCAGCGACCCGCGGAAGGGGCTCGTGCCCGGCACCTCCGAGGCCTTCACGTTCGTCGCCGGCCGTCCCGGCTCCTACAGGATCGAGTGCCTTGTGCCGGGTCACGTCGAGGCGGGCATGTGGGACTCGTTCGAGGTTGCAGAGGGCGGCCTTCCCACCATCTCCTTCGCACCTTCTTAGCCCGAAGCGCTCCGAACTCAGCCCCGCGGGGGGATTCAGTGCCAGGACAACTGCCCGCGTCCAGCGGGACACCTCCGCTCCAACCAGGTCGGCGGCATTTGCCTCCAACCCGAGCTGACCAGGGCTCAGAGCCGGTCCTCCACGAGGAGTGAGGAGAGGCAGAGGAGGGGCGGCCCCGAGAGCGCCTCGAAGCTCTCGAGGGGGTAGGTGAGGAGCGCGGCCGCCCCCGCCGGGGTGGCGGGGCCGCCTCCCGCGTTGACCACCCTCACGGCCCGCCCCTCGCCCAGCCCCGCCAGCCGGCTCGCCCGCGCGATCGCCTCCGGGAGGCCGCCCAGACCGTCGACCAGGCGCCTGCCCTGGGCCTGGCTTCCCGTGTAGACGCGGCCACGCCCGACGGCATCCACCTCCGCGGGCTCCATGCGCCTGGCCGCCGCCACCCGTTCCAGGAAGACGCGGTAAGACCTTTCGACACTCCGGCGCACCCGGTCCCGCTCCTCCTCCGTGAAGGGCTCGGCGGATCGGAACATGCCCGCGTGACGCCCCCTTTTGACCTCTTCCTCGCGGACCGAGAGCCGGTCCAGGAGGGCGCCGTAAACGACCTTGCCGCCGAGCACTCCGATCGAGCCGGTCACGGTGCCCGGCCACGCCGTCACCTCGCGGGCGGCGCAGGTCACGTAGTAGCCGCCCGAGGCCGCCACCGATCCCATGGCCGCCACCAGGGGCTTGCGGGCCGCGAGCGCGGCCAAGGCCGAGGTCATGGCCTCGGAGGCGGCTGCGGAGCCGCCCTGTGAGTCGACGTGGAGGACGACGGCCGCCACGCGGCGGTCTGCCGCCAGCCTTCGGGCCTGGCGGGCCAGGGTCAAATCGCCCGTGCGGGGGGAGAAGAGGAAGGGCACACCTCGTGGCGGCGGAAGCGGCGAGCGGGCGCTCTCCCCGTCCACGATCAGGCCCTGGACGGGCAGGATGGCGATCCTGCGCCCGGGGCGGTCCGGGGGTGGCTTCCTGAGGGTGCGGCGGGCGGCCGACCACTCCCGCAGGCGGGCGGGGCGGCCATCACCGAGGTGGGCGGGAAGCGCCTCCTCCGAAAGGATGCCGTCGACGGCGCCCGCCTCCAAGGCTTCCTCGTCGGTGAGCGGCGAGGCCTCGACGAGCGCCTCCACCGCCTCTCTCGACAGGTGGCGCCCCTGCTCGAACGCCTCCAGCAGCTGGGTGTGCACGTCGGACGCCAGCCACTCCACCATCTCGCGCATCTCCGCGGACATGGCCGCCTCGGTGAGGGTGTCGCCGGCTGTCTTGTAGGGGCCGACGCGGATCAGGTCCGCCCGGATGCCCGCGCGCTCGAGGCCGGCGCCCAGGAACATGTACTGCTGGTGGAGGCCGAGCGGTCCCAGCGAACCGCCGGGCTGGATCAAGACCTCGTCGGCCGCGCACGCCACGTGGTAGCCACCGGCCGTGTAGTGGGAGGCCCAGAAGACGACGCGCTTGCCGGCGCCGCGCAGGGACTGGACCTGGTGGCGGAGCGCCTGCTGCCGCGCTGGCGGGATCGTGCCGGGACGGAGGTCGAGCACCGCGCCGCGGGCGCGCGGGTCGCGGGCGATCCGCTCCATGCGGAGCGAGAGCTCAAGCATGCTGAGGCGCCGGCGCGTCAAGGGGCGGCGCCAGAGCGGCACTGGGGGATCGGGGAGCTCGGCGAGCTCGCCGGCGACCCTCAAGAGCACGAAGTCGGGGGCCCGGCGTAGCCGCCGAGCGATGCCGGCCAGGGCCCAGCCGGCGAGGCGGAACGGGTAGGCGAGAAGCTCGGACGTGGGATCGAAAGTGTAGACGCCACGCGCCCGGTGAAGCCGGGGCCGAGGACCCGCCCCCCACCCTTGCCATGTGGGCTTACTTGATAGCGCCGCCTAAGGTAATGTGGTATTCCTATACATGGCTTTGACGTACTCCCCGATCCTGGCGGGGCGCCGCCGCCACCTGGCAGACCTGGCTGTGGCCGCCTGGATAGCGCTCTGGCTGGGACTGGGCTCGGCCCTCGCCACCGAGGTGGCCGGGCTGGCCGTCGTCTCCTCCACCATGGCCGGGGTGGGAGCCACCATGCGCGAGACGGGCTCGGTCCTCTCGAGGCTCGGCAGCCTGCCCCTGGTGGGGGCCGACGTCAGGCCCATCGCCCGCCAGGCCGACCGGACGGCGGCCACGGCCGTCGCAGGCAGCCGGACCCTGCGCTCCTCGGTGGCGGCGCTGAGCATGCTGCTGGCCGTGTTCATGACCGCGGTCCCCATCCTGCTCGTGCTCGCCCTCTACCTTCCCGCCCGCCTGAGCCTGGCCCGCGAGGTCTGGGCCGTGCGGCGGACTCTGCGGCGCCAGGACCCCGCCTTCGAGGAGTTCCTGGCCCGGAGGGCGGTGCAGACGCTGCCATTCCACGTGCTGAGACGGGTGTCGCCCACTCCCTGGCGTGACCTCGAGGCGGGGCGGTTCGAGGCGCTCGCCGCGGCCGAGCTGAGGCGGATCGGGATCTCCCGGCGATGAGGTGAGCGACCGCCCGCGGAGCGCCTCGTGGCCCACGCGGGCCTTCACCTGGCTGGTGGTCAGGCTTCGGTTCCTGGTCGTGGCGGGGTGGGTGGCGGCGGCGGTGGTCGCGTACCTTCATCTGCCCGCGCTGGGCCAGGCGGTGGGCGGGCCGCTCAACCTGCTGGCCCCCTCGGGCTCGCCCGCGCTGGCGGTCGAGCGCCGCTCGCTGGCCCGGTTCGGGAACGCCCTCCTGTCCGACAGCGAGATCGTCCAGAGGGCCCCGGGCGGCCTCACGGCGGAGGCTCAGAAAAGGGTCCTGCAGCGCGCCCACGCGGTCGACTCCAGCCAGGGCCGGGCCGTGCCCGGCCTGGTGGCCGCGGTCCCCGTCACCAACACGCTCGGCATCGTGCCCTCCTCCCGGGAGCGCTCGACGACGGCCGTCACCTACCTCTACTTCTCGCCCAGCCTTGATCTCCGCCAGCGCTACGAGCTCGCGCACCGGTTCGCGCGCCAGTACGTGAACCGCCCCCAGGACCACCTGGTGGGCGTGACGGGGGCCGGCCCCGCGCGGTGGGAGCAGGGCCTGGTCATGGACGCCTCGCTGCCCCGTGTCGAGCTGGCCACCGTCCTTCTCATCGCGACCATCGTGGCGATCGCCTTCCGGGGGCTGCTGGCGCCCCTGGTGACTCTCGCCGCCGCCGGCCTCGCCTACGAGCTGGCGCAGCGCGTGGTGGCGGCCATCGCGCAGGCCCAGGGCCTTGCCATCCCGGTCGAGCTGCAGCCCCTGCTGGTCGTCCTCCTGCTGGCCATCGTGACCGACTATTCGATCTTCTTCCTGGCCGGGGCCCGGCGCCGGCTGCGGGCGGGCATGTCGGGCCCCGCCGCCGCCCGCGAGACCGCTCTCGATTTCATGCCCATCATCGTGGTGGCGGGCCTCACCGTCGCCGCCAGCACGGCCGCGCTCCTGGCCGCCGACATCGGCTTCCTGCGCGCGCTGGGTCCGGGCCTCGCCATCTCCGTCCTGGTCGGCCTGGCCGCCGCCGTGACGCTGGTGCCGGCCCTGCTCGCCATCTTCGGGCGGGCCCTCTTCTGGCCCAGCCTCGGCCACGGCCCGGAGGAGGAGCTGACGCGCGAGGAGCGCGCCCAGCGTGCGGCGCGGTCCTGGCGGGGCCGGCTCACGGGGGTGCTGGCCTACCCCGTGGTGGCGCTCTTGGTGGCCGCCGTCCTGGTCGCCGGCCTGGGCGCGGCGGGCCGCTTCGCGACCGGGATGCGGCTGGGGGTGGACCTCGTCTCGGGGCTGCCCCAGGACGCCGGGGCGGCGCGCGCCGCGGCCGCC
>JBOHUY010000250.1:0-7350 GCA_050735015.1 Candidatus Dormibacterales bacterium
CGGCGCGAGTTCGTGGAGCAGTCGGTGGCGCGTCTTCGCTCCCAGGTGGCGGGAGCCGAGGCGGGCCTGGAGGAGGCCCGGGCGGCGCACGCGCAGGCGGCTCTGGAGGCCGAGCGGGCCTCCCGGAGGTCGGCCGAGCTGGTGAGGCTGCGAGCGGAGCTGGACGGACTGGACGCCCTCAGGCCCGAGGGGGACGCGGGTGGGAGGCGGGTGGGCGACGTCCTGATCGCCCTCCCCGGCTGGGAGGCGGCCCTGTCGGCGGTGCTGGGGCCGTTGGTGGATGCCTTCGCGGTGGCGGGCGAGGAGGAGGCCACGCTCCTCGCCGGCCCCGATCTCCCGCAGCGAACGGTGGTCTTCCCGGCCCCGGCCCCGGAGAGGCGGCCGGGCTCGCTTCTCGACCACGTCAGGGCCGAGCCCGGCTACGAGGCGCTGGCGGCGCGGCTCCTGGGCCCGGTGGTCGTGGGGGCCGCACCGCCCCCCTCCGTCACGAGCGAAGGCGTCTACCGGGAGCCCGGTCTCGTGCGGTCGGGCGTCGATCCCAGGGTCGCCCTCGCCGCCCGCCGCCGGCGGGTCCTGGACCGCATCCGCGAGGTGGAGCCGGGGGCGGGGCGCGAGGAGGAGCTAGCTCAGCAGGCGCGGGCGGCCGGGCGGAGGCTGGAGGGGCTGCTGGCCGACCTGGCCGCCCGTGACCGGCTCCAGGCGGAGGTCGATGATCTCGCGGCCGCCCGGGACGCCGAGGGCCGGCTGGGTTCCGGGCTGCCCCGGCTGGAGGCGGAGGCGGCCGAGGCCGAGCGCGAGGCGGCGGCCCTCGGAGCCGCCCTCACGGAGGGGGCCCGCCAGCTGGCGGAGCACAGCTCCGAGACGCGAAGACTGGAGACGGAGAGGGCGCGTTTGCGCGAGAGGGGAGAGGACCTGGCCCGGCGGTCCTCGGCCGTGGAGGCAGACCTCCAGCGCCTCGCCGAGACCGGCGCCGCGCGGGGCGCGCGGGCCCGGGAGGCCCTCGCCGCCGCCGAGGGGGCGCGGTCTGAGATTCCGCGGCTGGAGGCGGCGGTGGTGACCGCCGACGCGGCCCTGGCCGCGGCCGAGGTGCGTTCGCCGGGCGAGGATGCCGAGCTGGCGGATTCCGCCCGCAAGCTGGTTGCCCTGGAGGAGGCCAGGGTCGACGCGCGGCTCCGTCTGGGCACCCTGGAGGCGGGCCTCGGACTCGCGACCCGGGACGAAGAGCTCGCCTCGGCGCGCATGGAAGAGCTGCGCGCGCGCCTGCCCGAGGGCAGGGCGCCCGAGGAGGTGCCCGGGGGCCGGGCCCGGGAGCGCGAGATGCGCTCTCTGGAGCGGCGCCTGGAGGAGATCGGTCCTACCAACGACCTCGCCGCGCGGGAACTGGACGAACTCGAGGAAAGGCACCGCACGCTGGGAGAGCAGCTGGCGGACATCGCGGCCGCCAGGCAGGACCTGGACGGCCTCGTGGCCCGCCTCCGGTCTGAGGAGGAGGCGCGCTACGAGGCCGTCTTCGGCGCCGTGGCCGCGAACTTCCAGGAGCTCTTCACGCGGCTCAGCGGAGGCGGTGAGGCGACCCTGCGCCACGTGGCCGGGGAGGAGGGCCCGCGGAGCGGGGTCGAGATCATGACGCAGCCCCCCCGCAAGCGGCTCGTGCGCAACGTGCAGCTCCTCAGCACAGGCGAACGCGCCCTTGTCGCGCTGGCCCTCGTCCTCGCGCTGGAAGAGGTCAACCCCAGCCCCTTCGTGATCCTGGACGAGGTGGACGCGGCTCTGGACGACGCCAACGTGGGACGCTTCACCGGTCTGCTAGCCGAGCTGGGGGCCAGCCGGCAGTTCCTTGTCGTCACCCACAACCACCAGACCATGTCGGCGGCCTCCGCCCTCTATGGGATCCACCTCGACGAGAGCGGGTCCTCCCACCTCGTCTCCGTCCGGCTCGAGGACGTGCATGCGGGGTCCAGACCAGGCGCGGGCGTGCAAGCCGCCTCATAGCCGCCCAAGGTGGCGGGGCCGGCTCCCTAGACTGGGGCGATGGCCGTGGTGGTGGCGACGTCTCTGGAGCTGACCTCGGGGGAGCGGGACGCCATCCTGGGCGTGGGGAGAGTGCGGCTCGTCGAGGTGGGGGGCGGCGCTCCGGACGCGGCCCTCGAGAGCGCCGAGGTCTGGTTCGGGCCGCCGCTGAGTCCGGCGGAGCTGGCGCAGGCGCCGCGGCTGCGGTGGCTGCAGGCGGCGTCCGCCGGGGTCGACCAGTACATGGCCCGGGAGCTCTCCGAGGCCGGGGTCGCGCTGACCTCGGCGGCGGGCGCGCACGGTGAGCAGGCCCCCGCCCACGTCTTCGCCCTCATCCTGGCCCTGGCCCACCGCCTGCCCACCTTCTTCGCGCGCCAGGCCGGACATGAGTGGCGGGACGAGACCTCCATGAGCCTGGCCGGCGCCACGCTTCTCGTGGTCGGCCTGGGGGCGATCGGCCGGGGGGTGGCGGCGCTGGGATCGGCCTTCTCCATGCGGGTCCTCGGGGTTCGCCGGTCGGGGACGGGCCTGGTCCCGGGTGCGCAGCGGGTCCTGCCCGCCGGCCAGCTGGACGGGACCATCGGCGAGGCCGACTGGGTCGTCCTCGCCTGCCCGCTGACGCCCGAGACGCGTCACCTCGTGGACGCCCGCCGGCTGGGAGCCATGCGCCGATCCGCCTTCCTGGTCAACATCTCGCGCGGCAGCGTGGTGGACGAGGCGGCCCTGGTGGACGCGCTCAGGGCCCGGAGGATAGCGGGGGCCGGGCTGGACGTCTTCGAGGAGGAGCCGCTGCCCGCCTCGAGCCCGCTCTGGGCCATGCCCAACGTCATCGTCACGCCCCACGTGGCGGGCAGCCACCCCTCCTACGTGTCCCGGCTCATGCCCATCTTCCTCGACAACCTGCAGCGCTTTCTGACGGGCGCCCCCATGCGCAATCTGGTCGACCCCGCCAGAGGCTACTGAGGTGAGGCTGGAAGACGGCTCCACCCATGAACGCCTGAGGCTGGAGGGAGGGTCCCTGGAGGGCGCGCGCGGGGTGACCGTGGCGGGGGGCGTCCTGCGCAGCGTTTCGCTGGCCGGGAGCGAGTTCCGGATGCTCCAGCTCCGGGACGTGCTGCTGGATCAGTGCGACCTCTCCAATTCCGGCTGGGAGGCCTGCACGATGGAGGGGGCGGTCCTGTCGGGATGCCGGCTGACGGGCTTCCGCCTCGAGGGCGGCCGGGCCGTCGGGCTTGTCGTCCGGGGCTGCCTGGCCAGGTATCTGCAGCTGACCGGCGTCCGCCTGGAGGGCGCCCGCTTCGAGGACTCCGATCTCTCCGAGGCCAGCATCACGGGCTGCCGCCTCGCGCACTCGATCTTCGTCAGGACGCGACTTCGAGGCGCCGTGCTTGCGGGTTCCCGGCTGGAGTTCGCCGACCTGCGCGGATGCGACATCGAGGATCTCCGGGCGGGCCTGGAGGAGCTGGACCGGGCGACGCTGGACCCCGACCAGGCGGCGGCGCTCCTCCGGGGCCTGGCCGGCATCCGCGTCCGGGCTCCCGAGCCGCCGGCCTGACGCGCGCATGGCAGAGGGTTCGACCCCGGACGGCCTCTGGGGCCGCATCGCGGCCCGCACCCGCGGGCTCTTCGAGGCGGGGCTCAAAGACCTCGGGACGCCACTTCGCCCCGGCTACTACGAGGCCCTCGAGGAGCTCTTGGTGGCGGGCGACCTGGGGCCCCAGGTCGCCGCGCGCATCGCCGCCCGCGTCCGCGACCGGCGCCCCGACAGCGTGGAGCTGGCGCGCGCCGTGATCGAGGCCGAGCTGGTCCTGGCCATGGCGCCCGGCTCCCGGCGCCTCGCGCTCGACGCCACGCTCAGCTGCGCTGTCCTCTACGGTGTGAACGGGGCGGGCAAGACGACCACCGTCGGCAAGCTCGCCCACCGTCTCCGGGAGGAGGGCCGCCGGCCCTTGGTCGTGGCCGCCGACACCTACCGGGCGGCCGGCATCGAGCAGGCCCAGGCCTGGGCCGAGCGCGCCGGGGTGCCCAGCTTCGCGGGTGGCCCGGGCGGGGACCCGGCCGCGGTCGTGTTCGACGGGCTTTCCATGGCCGCCGCGCGGGGCCATGACGTCGTCCTGGTCGACACCGCCGGCCGCCTCGAGACCCACCACAACCTTCTGCAGGAGCTTGCCAAGGTGGGCCGAGTCGCCGGCCGCGCGGTGCCGGGGGCTCCGCACGAGGCGCTCCTGGTGCTGGACGCCTCCCTGGGCCAGGCCGGGCTGGCGCAGGCCCTCGGCTTCAACCGGGCGCTCGCGGTCACGGGCCTGGTGCTGGCCAAGCTGGACGGCACCTCGAAGGGCGGCGCCGTGGTCGGCATCGAGGCCGCCCTGGGCGTGCCCGCCAAGCTGATGGGCGTGGGGGAGGGGATCGATGACCTCCTGCCCTTCGAGCCCCACGCCTTCGCCAGGGCCCTGTTCCAGGAGCCCTGAGGGTGGGCCTGGCCGACCCGCACTGCCACACCTCGGCCTCGGACGGCATGGTCGGGCCCCGAGAGCTGGTGGCGGCGGCTGTGGCCGCCGGCCTGGACCTCATCGCCGTCACCGACCACGACACCATGGCGTCGGTGCGCGAGGCCGTCCGGCGCGGCGAGGAGATGGGAATCGAGGTGGTGGCGGGGGAGGAGGTGACGACGGCGTGGCCCGGCCAGACCCACGTCCTGGGCTGGTTCCTCAAGACGCCGGTGCGCTCCGGCCGGGGCCTCGAGTACACGATCGACGCCATCCACGACCAGGGGGCCCTGGCCGTGATCCCCCACCCCTTCATGCCCACCTACTTCGCCTCCTGTCAGCCGGCTATGCTGCGGCGGCTCATCTCGACCCGGCGTCTCGACGGCATCGAGCTCGTCCACACCTCGCCCCTCACGGCCCGCCGCCGCCGGGCCCTGGAGGCCTTCTATGAGGCCAACCGGGAGCGGCTGGGGGCTCGCCTGGCCGGCAGCGACAGCCATTTCGGGGGGCACGACCTGGGCCGTGTCCGGGTCGAGTACCCGGGGCGGACGGCGGCCGACTTCCGCGAGGCCGTGCTGGAGCGGCGGACCACTCCCGGCCCCGGCGCGAGGCCCCATCCGGCGCCCGCGGCGATGAGGGCCCGCCAGCAGTTCCGGAGCCTGGTCGAGCTACCCTGGCGGCGCCTGCGCGGCGGCCTCTAGCAGGGCCTCGTGGACGCCGGGCGCCGCCGCCAGCACGTCGCCCGTCCAGAGCCAGTCCTGGCCCCCCGCCCAGTCCGTGACGGCGCCCCCCGCGGCGAGGACCAGGGCGGCGCCGGCGGCCACGTCCCAGGGCGCCAGCCCGAGTTCGAAGAACGCGTCCTGGGTGCCGGAGGCGACCCAGGCCAGGTCCACCGAGGCGGCGCCCGCGCGCCTCAGGTCCTCGACGCGCTGGAAGACGGCCTCCATGACGCGGCCGTAGCGGGCCCACCGCTCCTTGTGCCGGAAGGGGGGCGCGGTGCCTACGATAGCGCGCTCCGGAGCCCGCGCCCGCAGCGCCGGCATGAGGCGGCCGTTGAGCCGTACCCCGCGGCCCCCCCCGCCCGTGAACTCCAGGCCCAGGAAGGGGGCGAGCACGGCGCCCAGAACCGGGTGGCCCCGGTCCAACAGGCCGACCGAAACTCCGACGACGGGCATCCCGTGCAGGAAGTTGGTGGTGCCGTCCAGGGGGTCGACCGCCCACATGAGGTCGGCGCGCGTGCCCCCGGACTCCTCGGCCAGGATGGCGACGCCGGGCGAGCGCTCACGGAGCACGCCCAAGATGGCGTCCTCACTGGCCCTGTCCGCCTCGCTGACGTAATCCCCCCGCCCTTTGGACTCGCCCTCGCCGTGGGGGAACGGCCTCCACCTGGAGGCGAGCACGCGTGCGCCCGCCCGCGCGGCCTCCAGCGCCGTCGCGGCCAGCTCGCCCGGAAGGGTGGTCAGCTCTCGAGGCCGAGGCCGAACATGGCCTCGAGGTCGTGGGTGGAGTGCTGCTGGAAGGCGACCATGGTGTTGGTCCGCTGGATGCCCTCCAGGCGGACCAGGCGCTCCGTCACCGTCCGGGCGAGGTCGTCATGGTGCCGCACGCGGACGATGGCCACGAAGTCCCAGTCCCCGGTCACCGTGTACACCTCGGCCACGCCCTCCAGGGCCGCCAGGCGCGGCCCCAGGCCGGAGACCCCGTCGCGGGTGGCCCTCACCAGGATGATGGCCGTGACCATGACCGGCAGGATACCGTGAGGGGGAAAGGACGGGTCCGAGACGACCCCCTGCGGCCGGACCCCGAGTACGCCCGCCTCTACGCCTCTTTGCCGTACGAGACCCGGCTCCAGCCGTGGCTGGGCTGGGCGTCGGCCGCCGGGGGCCCGGTCCTCTACCTGGGCGTGGGCGCCGCCCGCCTGGCCGCCCCGCTGGCCGGCAGGGGGGTGGACCTGGTCGGCGTCGACTCCCACCCCGGAATGCTTGCGGAGGCCCGGCGCCGGCTC
This sequence comes from Candidatus Dormibacterales bacterium, assembly GCA_050735015.1. Classification (GTDB taxonomy): domain Bacteria; phylum Chloroflexota; class Dormibacteria; order Dormibacterales; family Dormibacteraceae; genus JBOHUX01. The sequence goes on from JBOHUY010000250.1 coordinate 6,502, forward strand.
CCGGGCACGGAGCTGGTCCAGAGCCGGATCGAGGACCTGGACCTCGGCCGCCGTTTCCCCCTCGTCATGGGGCCGGCCGGCGTCCTCGCTTCCGCCCCCCGGCTCACCCGGGCGGCCGCCCACGCGCGCGCGAGCGGGCGAGTCGCCTTCGAGCTCGTCAACCCCCACTGGGTGAGGGCAGGCGCGGGGCCCGGGTTCCGCGTCCTCGCCTGGAGGGATGACCGCACGGTCGAGGTGGAGGTCGACTACGCGCCGCCCCGAGGCGGCGTTGTCACGGAGTCCGCGACCCTAGCGCTGCTGGAGCCTCACGAGGTCGAGGACCGGCTCTGGGCGGCCGGGCTCGAGCTCGTGCTGCTGAAGGGCGCCCCCCGGGCCGACCTGGACTCGAGCCCCAGCTTCTACGTGGTCGGGATGCCGGCCAGGAAGCGGTTGCGAAGGCTCCAGATGCCGTCCACGTAGTTGCGGCTGGAGTGGAATATGCCGAACCTGGCGGCCGCCGTCGGGCCCTGGTAGTAGGCGGCCAGCGCCAGCTTGGGGTCGTTGAAGGTCTGCAGGTAGTCGAGCAGGAGCGCGGCTCCCAGGTCGGCGTTCTGGACGGGGTCGGCGAGGTCGACCCGGTGGCCGAGCAGGTGAGGGCCGCCCCAGGCGGCCGTGCCGGGGGTGATCTGCATGAGTCCGACGGCGCCGTCCGGGGACACCGCCGACTGGTTCCAGCCGCTCTCCCACCAGGAGACGGCCAGCACGAAGGCGGGCTTGAGGCCGAACCGGTGCGCGGCCCCGACCAGGTCTGCGACGGCCTGGGCCCGGCTGATGGCGGGGGGGTGGGGGCGTGGCACCACGATGGGGGCG
>JBOHUY010000251.1:0-6708 GCA_050735015.1 Candidatus Dormibacterales bacterium
CTTCAGATGCCCGCGATGGCCCGGAGCCGGAGCCGGGGCGCGCGGCGGGGCGGCGCCACGCCCGCGGCCAGGAGCAGGCGGAGGACGCGGCCGCGATGCCCGCGGTAGGGCTCCAGCAGGTCCAGCATCTGGGCGTCGTCGCCGCGCGACCGGCCCCCCAGGGCCCAGGCGACGACGTGCGGGAGGTGGTAGTCGCCGGTGGGCACGGCGTCGGCGTCGCCCAGGGCGGTGAGGCCGACCATGGCCGCCGACCAGGCCCCCACGCCGGGGAGGGAGAGGAGCCGGCGGTAGACCTCGGCCGGGGCCGCCGCCGACGCCTCCAGCCAGGGCGCGCGCGCCGCCGCGCGGGCGAGCGTGACCGCCCGGCGCCTCTCGACGCCGAACGGGTGGTGGACCCAGTAGGGGGTGGCGGCCAGCCGCTCCGGCGCGGGCGGGAGCATGAGGGACCGGGGCCCCGGCGCGGGCTCCCCGAGCGCCCGCACCATGCGGACGTAGGCGCGTCGGGCCTCGAGGCCCACCACCTTCTGCTCCAAGATGGTGGGCAGAAGGCTCTCGAAGACGCCCCCCGGCCGCGTCATCCTGAGGCCCACGTGGCGGCGGGCGAGCTCGGCCACGAGCGGGTGGGCGGGGCGAAAGCCGCTGCGGTCGTCGAGCGCGCCCACGAGGGCGGGGGCCGCCTCCAGCGCCCACCCTGCCCCCGGACCCCAGGCCTCCACCTCGATGCGGCCCGAGCGGGCGCGCAGGTGAACCGTGGCGGGACCGGCGGGCGTGCGCGAGGCGCGCCACACCCCCGCCGGCTCGAAGGCCATGGTGGGGTCGGCGGCGCCGCCCCTGCGCAGCACCCCCAGGGTCAGGGCGAGGTCCGGCAGGGGCCGCGGCGCGAACGAGGAGGTGAGGGGCTCGGGAGGGCCGGGCGCGAGGGCCATGACGTAGATGTTCGCCCACCCAGGCCGGGCGCGGGAGCGTCCGGCCGGAAAGTCAGCGCCCGGTCCGTGCCCCGCGCCTGGATTGCCCGGCGATGAGGGCCACCCCGGCCAGGACGACCGCCCCGCCGATCAGCTCGCGCCCCGTGAGCGGCTCTCCCAGCAGCGCCGCGCCCAGGATCACGGCCACCACCGGGTTGACGTAGGCGTAGGTGGCCACCAGCGAGAGGGGGGCCCGGCGCAGCAGCCACGCGTAGGCGCTGAACCCGACCAAAGAACCGAACACGACCAGGTAGAGCAGGGCGGCGGCGGGGCGCCAGCCCACCTCCTGGAGCCGCAGGTGCCAGGGCTCGCCCCGGCCCAGCGCCCCCAGGGCCAGGACGGCGGCCCCGCCCAGCATCTGGAGCCCAGAGCTGGCGGCGGGCGAGGCGGGCAGGCGCGCGCGGCTCGACCACACGGAGCCCGCCGCCCAGAAGGCGGCCGCCCCCAGCGTTATGGCCGCGCCCCGGGGCGTGACCGGGGTCGAACCCGCGATCCCCACCAGCACCGCCAGCCCGGCCAGGCCCAGCAGGAGGCCGGCCCAGACGCGCGCCCCCGGCCTCTGGCCCAGGAAGGCGAAGGCGAGCAGCGCGATGAAGAGCGGCGTAACCGAGATGAGGAGCGCGGTGGGGCCGCTGGCCATGCCCTGCTCGGCGAGCATGACGCCGCCGTTGCCGCCCCCAATGAGGAGCACGCCTGCCCCCACCGCGGCGGCGACCTCCCGCCCCGAGGGCATCGGCCTCAGACCTCCCCGCAGGAGGGCGAAGACGAGCATGACCGCGCCCGCGACGAGGAACCTGGCCGCCCCCGCCGAGAGGGCCGGGACCGACTCCACGACGACGCGGATGCCGAGGTAGGTCGAGCCCCAGAAGAGGTAGACCGTCCCCAGGGCCAGCCAGACGCGCCAGGAGGCGGCCTGGGAGGCGCCCGGGCGCTCGGAAACGGCCAGCGCGGAGGGGGCGGAGGTCTGCATGGTCTTGAGGGCTCTCACCGCTCGCTCCAACCGGGCTCGAGCCTCGACCGTTGCAACCGCCCCCAAGTCCGCCCCGATTCCACCCCGGGCGGGTTCCGCCCCGCCTCACTTGTGGAGCGCCCACGGCCGAGCCCGGGTCCGATTGTGGGCCGCCCAGCAACGCCCTGCCCGGGGGGCCAATACAATCCGGTCGAGATGCTGTCGAGACCCAAGCTCGACCTGAGCCGCATCATCGGCATCGGCCGGGGAGGTCCCCCGGCCTAGCGCAGTGCGCTCGAGTCGTGGGACCTCCCGGCCGCAACGGCCTGGAGGTTTTTTTATGCAAGCGGACCAAGCGAGCCGGGAGGCGGGCGCCGGGGACGGGCGCGTCGTCGTGTACGACACGACGCTCAGAGACGGCGCCCAGGGCATCGGCATCTCCTTCTCCCTCGACGACAAGGTCCGCATCGCCACGGTCCTCGACGGGGCCGGGTTCGACTACCTGGAGGGCGGCTTCCCGGGCTCCAACCCCAAGGACGCCGAGTTCTTCGACCGCCTGCGCCGGCGCCCTCTCGAAAAGGCGCGCCTGGCCGCCTTCGGGGCCACGCGCCGGGCGGGTGTCACCTGCGAGGAGGACGAGAACCTTGCCGCGCTGGCCGCCACGGGGGCGCCCGCGTGGACGCTGGTGGGCAAGTCCGATCCCTGGCAGGTGGCGGAGGTCCTGCGCACCACGGGGTCGGAGAACCTGGCCATGGTGGCGGAGTCGGTGGCCCACGGCGTCGGCCTCGGCCGCGAGGTGGTCTTCGACGCCGAGCACTTCTTCGACGGCTTCGCGCGCGACCGTGCCTACGCCCTCGAGGTCTGCGCCCGGGCGGGGGCGGCGGGGGCGGCCTGGGTGGTCCTCTGCGACACCAACGGGGGCAGCCTCCCGAGCAGGGTGGCGGCGGGCGTGGAGGCGGTGCGCGCGCGGCTGGCGGCCGACGCCCCCGGCGCCAGGCTCGGCATCCACGCCCACAACGACTGCGAGCTGGCGGTCGCCAACACCCTGGCGGCCGTCGAGGCGGGCGCGGCCATGGTCCAGGGCACCGTCAACGGCTACGGGGAGAGGTGCGGCAATGTGAACCTCTGCTCGGTCGTGCCCAACCTGGCCCTCAAGATGGGCCGCCGGGCCCTGGAGTCGTCCTCGCTGTCCCGCTTGACCGAGCTCTCACGGACCGTGGCCGAGATCGCCAACGTCGCCACCAGCCCCCAGCAGCCGTTCGTGGGCGCGGCCGCCTTCGCCCACAAGGGCGGCCAGCACGCCGCCGCCATGCTCCGGCACCAGGACTCCTACCAGCACATCGACCCCGGCCTCGTCGGCAACCGCCGGCGCGTGCTGGTCTCGGAGCTCTCGGGCAAGGGCAGCGTCATTCACAAAGCGCGCGAGTACGGGCTCGAGCTGGACGGTGACCCCGAGCTCATCCGGGCCCTGGTGGCCCGGGTCAAGGACCTCGAGAAGCAGGGCTACTCCTACGAGGGGGCGGACGCCTCCTTCGAGATGCTCCTGCGCAGGGCGCGGCCCGGCTACCGGCCGCCCTGGGAGGTGCTGGACTTCATGTCCGTCGTGCGTCGGGACGGGGACCGCGGCCTGCGCTCGGAGGCGATGGTGAAGGTGAGGGTGGGCGGCCGCACGGTGCACACGGCGGCGGAGGGGAACGGCCCCGTCAACGCCCTCGACGCCGCGCTTCGCAAGGCCCTGGGCGCGAGCCGCCCCGGCCTCCGGCGGGTGCGCCTTCTCGACTACAAGGTGCGCGTCCTGGACGGCCGGGCGGGGACGGCGGCCACGACGCGGGTCCTCGTCGACTCCGGCGACGGCGAGGAGCGCTGGACGACCGTCGGCTGCTCGGCGAACATCATCGAGGCCTCGCTGGCCGCCCTCCTGGACTCCCTCGAGTACGCCGAACGCCGGGCCCGCCCGGCGGCGGTTCAGGGCCGCCCGGCGCCCACCCCGTCCAAGCCCGCCCGCCCGCCCACGACCCGGGCCCGGCCCGCGTAGACGCCGAAGACCAGCTCTCCCACCACCACCAGGAGGACGGCCGCCAGCGGTATCCCCCATCCCCCCGTGTCGGCGTGGAGAAGGCCGACCGCGAAGGGGCCGGTCCCCGCGATCAGGTAGCCCACCCCCTGGCTCATGCTCGAGAGGCGCGAGGCGACCGTGGGGTCGCCGGCACGCAGGACGACGAGCAGGAGGGCGAGGCTGAAGGCGGCGCCGATGCCCACCGAGAGCACGATGACCCAGAGCAGGGCGAGGCGATGGGGCCCGACCATGACGCCGGCCGCCCCCGCCCCCACGACCGCCACCGTCACCGCCACGATGGCGCGCTGGTCGCGCATGCGGTTTCCGGCCACGGCGGCCACGTTGCCCACGACCCCGCCCACGCTGACCAGCGCCAGCAGCAGACCGGCGACCTCGGGTCCGAACCCCCGGTAGATGACTGGGATCCACGACATCATCCCGTAGAAGACCCAGGACTGGAACCCGAAGAAGAGCGTCACGTGCCAGGCGGTGGCGTTCCCGAAGGGCCCCGGCCGCGACGCCGCGCGGTCGCCGTCCCCGCGGTCGCCGTCCCCGCGGCCGCCGCTCGCGCGAAGCTGCGGCGCCCAGGCCACCAGCGCCGCGGCGGCGGGCAGGGCCCAGATCCCGAGGGCGACCTCAAGCGAGCCTCCCGACAGGTTGCGGATCGGCACCGTGAGCGCGGCGGCGAGACCCGAGCCGATCGTCAGCGACATCGTGTAGGCGGCCGTCACGACGCCCATCCTGTCCCGGAAGCGGCGGCGCACCAGGCTCGAGAGGAGCACGTTGGTGAGCCCGATCGAGAAGGCCGCCACGGCCGTCCCCAGGAAAAGCCCCCAGCCCGGCCACAGGGCCCGCCCGACCAGGCCCACCACGAGCCCCGCGGAGGCCAGGAAGATGCCCCACTCGTCACCCACCCGGCTGCGCAGGGGCGGGCCGGCGAAGGCGGCCACGGCGAAGCAGAAGACGGGGGCCGTGACCAGGAGCGACTGCGCCGGGCGCGTGAGGTGGAGGTCGAGCAGGAGGGGGGGCACCGTGGTCACGACCACCCTCTGGTTGAAGGCCACGAGGACAACTCCCCCCAGGGCCAGGAGCGAGACCCCGCCCGCCGCCCGGCCCTTCACTCCAGGGCCGGGGCGCGCCGCCCGCTCACCGCGGCCGGGGCCCCCGAGACCGCCGGGGCCTCGCGGCCGGGCTCAGCCGAACGCCGCCTCGGCCAGCATGTCGATCTGGTCGGGGTCGGCGATGGTGGGAAAGAAGACGACCTCGTGGACCCCCATGGCCTCGTACGTGCCCGTCATCCGCCGGAGCTCGTCGCGGTTCTTGGCGGCGCGGTCGGCGTTGGCCCGGGCGGCCTCACCGTAATAGCTGGCGAGGTAGTCGCCCGCCCGCTCACGGGCGTCCGGGCCCATGGCGAAGTACTTGAGCTGCGTGAAGCGGGGCTCCCCGTCGCGGCCGGCGGCGGCCCAGGCCTCCTTGACCTCCGCCACCAGCTCCGCCGCGCGGTCGGGCGGGGTCGCCCCGGAGATGGCGAGGCCGATGCCCCAGGTCGCGGCCCGCCTGACGGAGGCCGGCGTCCCGCCCCCGAACATGAGCCGGAGCTGGCCGCCCACGGGCCGGGGGGAGACGGGCCGGGGGAGCGGCGGCGGCGCCTCGCCGCCCCAGGCCGTCCTCATCAGCTCGACGGCGGCGTCGAGGCGGCGCCCGCGGTCGTGGAACCCGGTGCCGGTGGCCGCGAAGTCCTCCTCCCGGGCACCCGCCGAGAGGCCGAGGACGAGCCGGCCCCCGGAGAGCTGGTCGACGCTGGCGGCCGCCTTGGCGAGCAGGTGGGGGTTGCGGGTCGCCCCCAGCAGGATGTCCGTCATGAGGCCGATCCGGGAGGTCACGGCCGCCGCCGCGGCCAGGCTGACGAGGGAGTCGTAGGTAGGGAAGACGACGCGGTCGATGGTGGCGAGTGTGCTGAAGCCCAGCTCGTCCGCCCTCCGCGCCCAATCGATCAGGGAGGCTCCGGAAGCCTCGGGAATGACGTTCAGGTGGCCGACTCCGATCTCCATCGACCCATTCTCGCAAGAGCGCGGACGGGGCCGCTCACCCCGGCTACGGCGAGGGGGAGAGGCGGGGAAAGAGGGAGCCGCCTGCCAAGCCAGGGCCGCCTCGCGGCGGCCACGCCCCTCCCCTCTCGGGCCCGGCGGCGACTCAACCTCGAGACCAGAGGTTAGGTGGGGTGGGAGCCGGCCGCACCCGGCAAATGCAGGGGATTCGCCTGCTGCGATGCCCGGCGCTCAGGCCACCCCCGCGCGGCTCCCTTCCGGGCCCCCCGGACAGTTCGCGCACGCCTCGCCTTCGCGCGGGCGCCCGCCCAGCCCGGCCGCCCTGCTCTCCCCGAGCGGGGCGTGTCCCGAGACGTCCTCCTCCTCCTCCTCCAGCGTGTTGGCCATGGCCTGCGCGCGTTCTTTGCTGAGCGCTCCCAGTTCGCGGGGGTGGAGGTCCAAGAGCGCGGCCAGCCGGTCGCGCGCCGACCGCGCGTCCAGGTCCCGGCGCTCCCGGCCGCCGGCGCCACGTTCCTCCATCTTCACCGTCGACCTCCACCGCGGACGAGGGCCCGCCCCCCGCCCGGCCGGGAAGAGGGCGCCCGGACGCGCGCATGGGGCTGCCTGGGCGGGCGGCGCCGGTCCGGCCTCATCTTCCCCGGGACCGCGGCACAGGATACGGCCGGCGGGGAGGAGGCGGGGGTGAGTGGC
>JBOHUY010000252.1:0-1564 GCA_050735015.1 Candidatus Dormibacterales bacterium
GGGCGCCCGCGGGCGCTCGGTCGCCGAGTGGACCTCGAACTGGCTGTGGCGGCGGAGCAGCGTGACCAGACCAGGCGGGAGGGGCTGCTGGCGTTCGGCTCAGATGTGACCGGCCGGCTCTAGGCCACCTTCAGGGTCTTCGGGAACTCGGGACCGTAGCGCATCGACCGGCGTGCCGGCGCACGCTGACCGGCTTCCGCCGCTGATGGCTGCGTAGCACCCTGATCGCGTACTTGCGCTCGTAGCTGGCGGCTAGGCAGAAGGCATCCAGGAGGCCTCCTCGCCCTCGCTGCCCGCCACCCGGTATCGCTCCTGCAACTTGCCCGTCAGCTCGTGCCTCCCCCTGATCGGCATCCCCTCCCCTCCCCGACGCCCTAGCCTCGTCAGGACGCTCGGTGCGATGTCTTCCTGAGGGAACGATCCGCTGTCGGTGTGATTCTTGCTGAGGGACTGCAAGACTGGAGGATCAACCGCTTCGATGGTAGGATTGAGGCGACCCCGGTCCCGGCCGGCGTGATAGGCGTGCCTCGATCCCACCTGCGGCAGCCTCGCGCACGCCGGGCGGGGGCAGGCTGAGGCAGCGAAGGGCGCCGGAAGCGCCGCCCCAGCCCCTTGGGACGTGTGGGGTTCCGGCATGAACCGCCCGTGTGTGCGGTTCCAAGAGAAGAGAAGTGCGCAAATGAAGATGAACGCCATCGATCTTGAACTCACCCGGGCCGAGGCCGAGGTGCGCGAGCTGGAGGCTCGCCGCAGGGTCGTGCCCATGAACGACGCCCAGCTGGCGGCGGCGCTGGACAAGGCTCTCGCCCTCAAGCGGGAGCGCCTGGGCAAGCTGCGGGCCCGACACCTGGGGGTGCCCGAACCGGCCGAGCGCCGCTGACCCACTGGCGGAGGGCCGCGCCCCGGCCCACGTTCCCCGGCTGGCCCCACCCCCCTCCGGGAGCAAGGTTCCGTCGCTGGATGTTGCCTTCCCGCACATCTCGCGTTAATGTGTGACTCATACACTGACCTGGAGGAGGTGCGATATGGGCGAGCGCGCGGAGGGGACCTTCCACGTCACCTCCTGGGAGGAGAAGACCTACGAGGCCCTGGAGGGCGCGGAGAAGCTCACCCGGGCCCGCATCGCGCAGGACTTCGCGGGCGGCCTGGAGGGGACCGGGACCTGGGAGTGCCTCATGTACTACAGGCCTGACGGCACCGCCGCCTACACAGGGCTGGTCCGCCTCGCGGGGCGCCTCGACGGCCGCCAGGGGGCGTTCGTGGTCCTGTCCGAGGGGAGCTACGACGGGGCCGAGGCGCGGGCCACCTGGGAGGTGGTCCGGGGCTCTGGCTCGGGCGGGCTCCAGGGCCTCAGCGGCCGGGGGACGTCGGTCGCGCCCCACGGCCCGGACGGGACCTTCTCCCTCGACTACGAGATCGAGTGAGAAGGGGCCTGGGGAGGAGTGGGAACCTCCTCGGCGCGCTGGCCACTGCCATCCAGGACCGCACCTCGGAGGCTGTGGGGGCGGCCACCGGCCGCTCGGAGTCGGCGGCCTCGGCGCTCTCCGCGCTGGACCACTTCCTG
>JBOHUY010000253.1:0-12089 GCA_050735015.1 Candidatus Dormibacterales bacterium
GCCCTGTCGACGGTCTGCGCGGTCCGGGTAACCACCGGGTCTCGCAGAACTCAGATCGGACGTCACAGCGTCGAGCGAGCAGGGCGATGACCCGGCGGCACCTCGGGGCCATCGGTAGTTCTTCAAGCACCGACAAGGGGATGGTGCACCAGTGAGCCGGCCCCTCAGCCGGGTCTGCGGGCGGGCGTCACCCGGTCAGCTCCTCTCCCGCCGCGGCGACGCGGACCGCCTCCCGGAGCACCTCCTCCAGGTCCGGGAGGGGCTGCTCCTTTGATCTCAGCCAGCGCCAGCGGACCGCGCGCCCGGGGTCGAGGATGAAGACCGAGCGGTTGGGCATGCCCGAGTAGCCAGCGACGTCCTCGCGCCTCACCCCCCAGGCCTCCACCAACCGCCGTTCGAAGTCGGCCACCAGCTCGAAGGGCAGCCCCCCCATCTCCTGGGCGAAGGCCTGGTGCGAGAAGACGCTGTCGACGCTGACCGCGTACACACCCACGCCCGCCTCTTCGAACCTGGGATGCATGGTCCGGAACTCGGACAGCTCGTTCTTTCAACCACCTGTGAAGTCGAGCGCGTAGAAGGCGATCACGGTCGCCCGGTGGCGGGTGACGGCGTCGTGGAGGAGGATCTCGCCCCCGCCCGTGCCCGGGAGGCTGAAGTCCGGCGCCACCTCTCCGACTTCGAGCATGGCCGAAGTCTAGCCAGGTGGCGGGGTCCGACCCGCGATCAGGCCCGCCCCCTCCAGCGCCCGCCGTACCGCCGATGCCACCGCCAGGGCGTCCGGTGAGTCGCCGTGGATGCAAAGGACGTCCACGCCTCCTGTCCGCGCAAGCCGCAGTGCCTGCCCGGCGGCGGCGCAGGGAGAGAGCAAGGAGCCCCGCCGCGTGCGGGGCACGAGCCCCCCGCGGGGAAGGTAGGCGCGGTCCGCAAAACCCTCTCGGCGCCCGGCCAGCCCCAGGCGCGCGGCCGCCGCCAGGAGCTCGGAACCCGGCTCCGCGACCAGGGCCACCCAGTGTTCGGACGCCACCCGGGCCACTGCCCCGGCCGCGGCGGGATCCGCGAGCGGCTCTGCGCGGGCGAGAAGGCCGACCTGCTCACGGACAGTGCCCTCGACCACCCCCGCCCCCAGTCCCAGCTCCCGCCGGCCGAAGCCGGCGCGGTCGGGGTAGCCGGGATGCGCCCCCACCTCCACGCCCGCCCGGAGGCAGAGCCGGGCGGTCCAGACCGCCAGCTCGGGCGAACCCGCGTGGGCCCCGCAGCACACGCTGGCGACATCCACGAGGGGGAGGATCTCCTCGTCGGCGCCGGACCCCTCCCCGAGGTCGCAGCTGAGCCTGATCAGTGCGCCTTTTCCCCCCGCAGGAGGCGGACGGCGTGATGAAGGGCGGGCGTGACCGCGGCCAGGGACTCCCGCGCCCCCCGCTCGCTGCCGGGCAGGTTGAGGACCAGGGAGTCCTTTCTCACCCCCGCCGTGGCCCTCGAGATCATCGACATGGGAGTGGAGCTAAGGCCCGCCCGGCGCATCTGCTCGGCCAGGCCGGGCACCTCGTAGTCGACCACCGAGATGGTGGCCTGGGGGGTGACGTCGCGCGGCGAGAGGCCGGTCCCGCCCGTCGTCACGATGAGCGCGCACCCGCGCTCCTGGGCGGCCCTGATGGCGTCCGCGATCATCTCCCTCTCGTCGGGGACGACCTCGGGCTGGCCGGCCTCGAAACCGGCCTTCCGCAGCATGGCGGCCACGGCGGGTCCGCTGCGGTCCTCCATCTCGCCGGCGTGGCAGCGGTCGCTGACGGTGATGACGCCCGCGGTCAGCCCCTCACCCACCGTCCGCTCTTGCCCCCGCTCTTCTCGAGGAGTCGGATGTGCTCCAGCTCGACCCCGGGCTCGATGCCCTTGACCATGTCGACCAGGGCCAGGCCGGCTACGGCCGCCGCCGTCAGGGCCTCCATCTCGACGCCGGTGCGGGCCGTCACGCGGGCCCGGGCGGCGATGCGCACGCCCTCCTCGACGGGCACCAGGTCGACCTCCACCACGCTCAGCGGCAGGGGGTGGCAGAGCGGGATGAGGTCCGGGGTCCTCTTGGCCCCCATGATCCCCGCCAGCCGGGCGACCTGGAGGGCGTCCCCCTTGGGCAGGCCGATGCCCATGACGGCGTCGCGGGTCGGGCTCGACATCCTGACCACGCACTCGGCCAGCGCCTCGCGCTCGGTGACCGGCTTTTGGCCCACGTCCACCATGCGCGCCGCCCCCTTCTCGTCCAGGTGGGTGGGCCGGACGGGATCCGCCATCACGCCAGGATACGTCCGGGCGGTGGCGAGTACGATTGGCGGCCGGTGAAGGCGACCCCCGGCTCTCCGCCGCCGGCGTGACGACCGCCGCGGTCACGTTCGACTATGGCCTCACGCTGGTCGGCTTCAAGTTCCCTCGCTCAGAGCTCCTGGCCGCCCTGGAGACGTTCCGGCCCGAGATCGCGGACGAGCTCGGGCGCCCGGCCCCGGAGCCGGCCCAGATCATGGCCGGCGTCCTGGAGCCGCTCGAGCGCGACCTGGCCGCCTTCGGCGAGGATGAGGTGGCCGACTACCTGGAGTTCTACGAACGGGGCTGGAGCCGGGCCGGGCTCGACCTCTCGCGGGACCTCCTGTTCCGAATCCTGGACGCCGAGCAGCGCTGCTGGGACCAGGCCGTGAGGGTGGCACCGGGCGCCCTGCGGACGCTCGACCGGCTGCGCGGACTGGGCCTCAGGACGGCTGTCGCCTCCAACGCCCCCTTCCCGCCCGCCATGATGCGGCGGCAGATGGAGGGGACGGGCATCGCCGCGCGCGTGGACGCCGTCGTGCTCTCCTCGGAGGTGGGTCGCCGCAAGCCCGCGCCCGAGGTCTACCTGGCCGCCCTGGCCGCCCTTCACACCCCCGCCCGCCAGGCCCTGCACGTGGGCGACCGCCTCCTCGAGGACTTCCGGGGGCCGACCGCCGTGGGCATGCGCGCGGTCCTCTGCACCGCGCTCGCCGAAGAGCCCGCCCCCCCTGGCGTGCCCAGCATCGCCCGCCTGGAGGAGGTGGAGGCGGTCCTGTGAAGCCCCGGAGCGGACGCCGGCCAGGACGCCTCTGGCTGTTCTTCTGGGGGCGTCGCCGGCGCGGCTTCCCGGGGCTGCTGATGGCCACCCTGGCGGTGACGATCCTGCTCGGCCTCAGCTACGGCCTGCCGGGCGGCGGAGGCGCCTCCCGGTGGGTGGGCCTGGGGGCTCTCGTCGTCATCGCGGCCCTCGCCGCCGGCTCGCTGCTCCTGGCCCTGGCAGCCGTGCTGCGGCGACCCGGGCGGCGATGAGCACGGCCGCGGCGCCCGCCCCCACCCCGTTGTCGACGTTGACCACGACCAGCCCCGTGGAGCAGGACTGGAGCATGGCCAGGAGGGCCGCCTCGCCCCCCCCACCCATGCCGTAACCGGTCGGGACCGGCAGCCCGATGACGGGCAGGGCGACCAGGCCCGCGACCACGCCGGGCAGGACGCCGTCCATGCCCGCGGCCACGACAAGGACGTCGGCGCCCCACTCGAGCAGGCCCGCCAGGGGCTCGGCCAGCCGGTGCAGGCCCGCCACGCCGACGTCCGCGACCGTGCGCGTCGCGACCCCGCAGGCCTCGCAGACCAGGGCCGCCTCCCCGGCCGCCTCGAGGTCGGAGGTGCCGGCCGTGACGATGCCCACCCGGGCCGCCTGCGGCTCAGGCGTGAAGCCCGGGGCGAGCACGCGCGCGCCGCGCCCGTGGCGGACGAGGGCGAAGCCGGCCGAGGAGGCGGCCGCCTCCAGGTCGGCCCAGTGTTCGGGGCCCAGCCGGCTGGCCAGGCCCTGCCCCTGCTCCTCGGCCAGGGCCAGGGTCAGGCGCGCCACCTCGGCGGGCGTCTTGCCCGGGGCCAGCACGACCTCGGGCAGTCCCCGGCGGCCCTGGCGGCCGAGGTCGAGGCGCGCCCGGCCCCCCATCTCCTCCAACTGCAGCCTCCGCAGCTCCGCCTCCGCCTCGGACGGCGTCAGCTCTCCCGCCAGCAGGCGCTGGAGCGTACGCCTCACCTCACGGTCACCCACAGTTGGCGCCGGCGGGGGCCGTCGAACTCGCACAGGAAGACCGCCTGCCAGCGGCCCAGGCGCAGCACTCCCCCCGCCACCGGGAGGGTCAGGTCGGCGCCCGCCAGGAACGCCTTCAGGTGGGCGTCCGCGTTCCCCTCCAGGTGCCTCCAGGAGGCCCCGGCGGGCACCAGCCGGGAGAGGTGCGCGAGGATGTCGGCGGCCACCTCGGGGTCATGTCCCTCGTTGACTGCCAGCCCGCATGTCGTGTGCGGGCAGAACACGTGGCAGAGGCCGTCGGCCACGCCCGAGGAGGCCACCGCCCGCTGTAGCTCGTCGCTGATGTCGACCATCTGCTGCCGGGCGCCCGTCGCCACCTCGATCTCGGTCACAGCGACCCGATCAGCGCCCGCATGCGCCACCAGTGGGTGCCCGACCAGTAGACGCGGGCGCACCCCGGGCACCCCGAGTAGCGCCGCTGCGTCGCCCGCACGAAAGGCGGCACCCGCGCCGCCACCGCGGCCGCCGCGCGCGTCTCCAGCTCGACGTTGCACTCGAGGCAGCGGGTCAAGGCCCTCTCCCCGTCCAGGCCCAAAGAGCGCACCACCTGGCGGAGCTGCTCGCCGACTCGGTCGGGGCCGACCAGGACCGCCCGCAGCTGGCCGCTGGCGATGACGCGCCGGCGCATGAGGTCCTCGTCGCGGGTGAGCAGGACCCGGCCCTGGGCCAGGGCCAGGCGAACCAGCTCGGCGTCGCGGACGTGGGGGTGGTAGCTGGCGTCGTAGCCGAGGATGCGGAGCCAGCGGGCGAGGCGGCCCACGTTGGAGTCGGCTGCGAAGCGGGGACGCACGACCTGATTCTAGGATTGGGAGGTGGCAACCTCGGAGGAGCTCTACGCCCGGCTGGAGGCCGAGGCCGAGTACTGTCGCGGCTGGTCCAACGGGCCCGGCGACCGCTACTCGCCGCACAGCCACCCCTACCGCAAGATCCTCTACTGCGTGAGCGGCTCGATCACGTTCCGCCTGGAGGCGACGGGCGAGCAGGTGCGCCTTGGGCCCGGGGACCGCCTGGTCGTCGAGCCGGGCGCCGTCCACTCGGCGCTGGTGGGCAAGGGGGGGGTTCGCTGCGTGGAGGGGCAGGGCCGGCCGGCGGGCAGATCGAAGGCGGCCCCAAGACCTGCCAAGACCCTATGGGATCTAATCCGGGGTTGACCAGGCCGAGGAGCAATTGGCCTGGGGCGCGTTAAGACTCCACGGGCGTCGGCGCGCCCTGCGGCGCCTGGTCCCTGCGGATCTCGGGCGGAAAGACGATCGCGACCTCGAACGCCGGTCCAGGGCGGCGCATACCGCGCGCAGCGTGCCCAGGGTGGGCGGCGGCCCGCCAGCATATCGCCGAGGGTCCAGGGGGCGACCCAGGCCGCCGTCGCCAGGTCATGTTGGGTCCAGCCGCGGTGGATGCGCCGGTGATCAATGGCGTTGACGTTCACGTGCCAAGCCCTCTCTCGCGGAGTTGGATTCCTCTGGTGTGCGCTCATGTGGAGAGGCGTCTCCACCGTTCTCCCCGACCGATGGCCGACCCCCTTCTCCTGAGCGGTAGGTCGCAACGTACTGCTGCTTGAGGCGCCGAGTGGTAGCGGCATCTGCTAGCATTCTGTGGTGGCAACTATTCGCACCACCTTCAGCCTCGAGGAAGAGCTGGCGGAGCGGGCTCGCAAGTTGGGGGTGAACGTTTCGGCGGCCGCGCGGGAGGGAGTGGCGGCGGCGGTCCGCTCAGCCCTCGCGCGATTGGACCAGGAGGCCTATCGGCGGCACCCCGAGCGAGCCGATTCTTTCTGGGATGACAACGAAGCCTGGACACAGGATTGACTCGCGGGGAGGTCTGGTTGGCCGAGGTGGGCCGGAAGCGACGCCCAGTGCTGGTGTTGACGCGCCCCGAGGTGTTGGATGTACGAGTCCTGGTCACGGTGGCCGAGATCAGCACGGCGATTCGAGGTATCGGGGCCGAAGCCGAGTTTGATCACGCGCGAGTTGGTCTCGAGAAGCCGTCAGTGATCAACTGCGATGGCCTACACACGATTACTCAGGCCTCGCTCACGCACATGCTCGGAGAGGTAAGCGAACGCGAGATGCAGCGCGTTTGTGCTGCAGTGAACTACGCCTTGGGCTGCTGAGCCCCGGAGCGGGCTGAAGGGCCCGTGGCCCGTCCACGTACTTCGAGTGGCCGATCGTTAAATTCATCCAGAGAGGCCGACCAATCCGCTCGAGGGCATGACCCTACATATTGTGGATTGTAGTAGGGCTTCGGCTCGGCCGTCTTCTGACCATCATGGGCGGCACCTCTTGCTGCGACGTGGGGTGGGAGGGAGGCGGGCTGGATGAATTCTCCCTCACCCGACCGAGTTCGGCAACTGCGATGATGGTGGCGGCCTCTCTGACGGGGTCTGACCCATTTGGCAACGCGGCCAAGATCGAGTGCCTTGAGGCCTGATCTGTCGGCCTCGGAGGGGAGGCCACTGAGGTCAACAGCCGGGCGGGATGTGACCTGATAGGAGATTGGCGGACGCCCATTCGCAGTTCTGTCCGTCCGCTGGCTGATGTCCTGAAAGACGTGGGCCGAAGGAGCGTAAGGGGTATGAGATCAAGAGAGGATGCAGCCAGGAAAAAGCTGGTCGTCGTTGGCGTCGATACTCACCTCGAATTGCACGTCGCCGTGGCTATCGATGAGGTGGGCCAGGTGCTCGGCACGCTCGAGATTCCCACCACGCCACGCGGCTTCCGCCAGCTGCTGAAGTGGGCCACTGGCTTCGGCCCGGTGGTGAGCTTCGGGGTCGAGGGAACTGGATCCTATGGCGCTGGCCTCGCACGCTTCCTCCTTGAGTCCGGTGCTGCGGTGGTGGAGGTAATCCGACCCAACCGGCAAGCCCGTCGTCAGCGGGGTAAGTGCGACCCATTGGATGCGGAGTTGGCGGCCCGATCCGTTCTCTCAGGGGAGGCCAGAGCGTGTCCTAAGCGTGGCCGCGCGGTCGAGATGATCAAGGCGCTGCGGGTGGCGCGCCGCTCAGCAGTGATCGGGCGCGCGCAGGTCATCAATGAGATGAAGGCTCTGGTGGTGACCGCTCCGCCCGAACTCCGCCAGCTGCTGCGTGGCTTGAACAATCGCGAACTCGTGGCCAGCGCGATCCGTTTCCGACCAGGACCTGTCACCTCGGCCAGGGCAGCGGTCAAGCTCGCCCTCTCCATCCTGGGCCGCCGCTTTGAGGAGCTGAGCACGGAAGTGGACGTCCTGGATCGCGAACTACAGCAGTTGACGGCCACCACCAGCCCCCGGCTGCTGGCCCTCAAGGGTGTGGGTACGGACGTTGCCGGGGCCCTCTTGGTCGCCGCCGGCGCGAGCCCCGAGCGCCTCCGCTCTGAAGGTAGCTTCGCCAAACTCTGCGGGGTGGCGCCGCTGCCGGCCTCCTCGGGCAAGACGGTTCGACACCGGCTGAATCGTGGTGGCGACCGTAGCGCTAACAATGCGCTCTGGCGGATCGCCATGGTGCGCATGTCCTCTGACCCGCGCACGCAGGCCTACGTCGCGCGCCGCACCCAACAGGGTCTCTCCAAGCCGGAGATCGTGCGTTGCCTAAAGCGCTACATCGCCCGGGAAGTCTTCGCCGCTCTCACCCACCGGCCATCAGTGACAGCCGTCGCCGCGAAGGCCGCTTGACAAGGCATAGGAGAATCAGCCTCGACTGCTCTAAGAAGGCGACGGTTCTCCGCGCGGCGTCAGCATCTTAAGCGGGCATCTCGACATCTGATTGGGCGCGGTGGGCGGCGCGCATGTGGGCCAGTTGCTGCTGCTCGGAATCGGTGAGCGCGAGGCCCGGGCCGGCAGCGATCACCAGGTCCATGACTTCCACAGACTGGGGAGCCGTTGTGCCAGCCGCACCAGAACATACGTCCCGAAGGCAAGGCTAGTGATGAAGAAGCTGACCGGGTGGGGCGAGTAGTAGGCGATCGTCAGCCCGATCCACGTGAACGCGAGCGAGAGGGCGACGGACAGCGCGATAGCTCGCCACGGCCGGCTGGCGATCCGCAGCGCAACCGCGGCGGGGGTGACGATCAGGGCAAAGATCAGCAGCACGCCGACCACCTGCACCGCATCGGTGACCGCCAGCGCCAAGAGCGCCATGAAGATGACCGCCAGCGCGACGGTGGGGACGCCGCGAGCGCGCGCCAGGTCCTGATCTACGGACGCGAACAGGAGCGGCCGGTAGAGCGCGACCAGCGCCGCCAGGGTCAGCAGACCCGCACCCACCGTGATCAGGACGCTCTGCTGCGTGATGCCCAGGATCTCGCCGAAGAGAAGCGCGTAGGCGTCGGCGGAGTTGCCGTTGTAGAGCGAGATGAATAAGGCCCCCAGGCCCAGGGTCCAGGCCAGCACGATCCCGATGGTCACGTCGCGCCCTCGGACGCGATCGCCCAGCACGCCGATCACCATCCCACTGCCGACCGTGAAGACGAGCAGCCCGAAGACCGGGTTAACCGCGAGGACCACTGCCCCAGTCGCACCGGCGAAGCCGATGTGGGAGAGGGCGTGGGCGCCCAACGACGTGGCGCGCAGCACCACGAAGTAGCCGATCGCGCCCGCCACCACCGCCACCACGGTGCCGGCCTCGAACGCGTTGACCATGAACTGGTATTGGAAGATCGCGGCGAGGTCGTCGAGCGGGTTCCAGCTCCAGGCCGGCGAGGAGTTGGAGATCGCCAGCAGCACCTCAGGCATGGGGGTGGCTGGCCTCCTCCTCGAGCCCGGCGACGAAGACGCGGCCGAGGCCGTCGGTCAGGACCTCGATCGGAGCCCCGTAGATCGCCGACAGCGACTCCGAGGTGATGATCTCGGCCGGGCTGCCGATGGCCATGCGCCCGCTGGCGATGTAGATCACGTTGTCGATGTGGGCCAGGAGCGGGTTGACGTCGTGCGCGGCGAGCAGCACCGTCAGCCCGCGGCGGCGGACGATCTGGACGATCAGCTGGACGATCGCGCCCTGGTTGCGCAAATCGAGGTTGGAGAGCGGCTCGTCCATCAGCACCAATTCGGGGTCGCCGACCAGGGTGTTGGCAAGCATCAAGCGCTGCTGCTCGCCGCCGCTCAGCCGCCCGATCGGCTGGTCGGAGTAAGCGCCGGCGTCGACGGCCGCGATGGCGGCGTCGATCCGCTTCGCCTTGTCCTTGCCGCCGAACATGGGCACACCCCAACGGTGGCCGTCCAGGCCGAGCCCCACGAAGTCCCACCCGCGGACCGAGAAGTCGGGGTCGAAGCCGGCGCCTTGCGGCGTGTAGCCGATCCTTGCGTCACCTCTGCGCGGCCGGCCGCCGAATACCGTCAGCTCGCCTGCGTCCGGGGTCAACTGCCCGAGCAGCAGGCGCAGCAGCGTCGACTTGCCGGAGCCGTTCGGGCCCAGGATGGCTGTGAACGAGCCCGGGGGGATCCGGAAGTCCGCTTCCTCCCAGATCCGCCGCCCCCCGTAGCCGGCGGCCAGCCCCTTCGCGCTAATCAGCTGGTCAGCGCCGAGGAGTTGAGCGCGTTCTCCAGCGTCAGCAGCTGGCTGTCCTGCCATTCCTCGAACGTAGCCGTCACCGGCTGAAGTGTTTCCGACACGCCGACGACAGGGATATCTTGCTGCGTCGCCAGGATCTTCAGGTTGGTGGTCACCGCCGTCGCCGTCTGCACGTTGTAGACCAGCACCTTGATCGCCTTCTGCGAGACCTGGTTCTGGAAGGTCGCGACCGCGTCGGCCGGCGGGTCGTTGCCCTCCGCCACCGCGTCCATGAACTCGGGCGGCGAGATGAGGTTGAGGCCGAGGTATTGCGCCATGTAGACGAAGATCGACTCGGTCGCGCCGACCGCGGTGCCGCTGAATTTGTGCTTGATCTCCAGTAGGCGCGTCAGATACGGCTGCAGGGACGCCTGGAACAGCGTGCGCTGCTGCTGGAAGTAGCTGGAGTCTGCCGAGTCTAAGGCCTGATACTCGGCCGTGATCCGGTCGGCGACCTTCAGGACCCAGTTGGGGTTGTACCAGAAGTGCGGGTTGTCGCCCGCCTTCTTGCCCAGCAGGGTGGCGACGTTCAGCACCTTGCGAGAGCTGTTCGGGCTGGCGTCCAGCAGCTTCTGACCCCAGGCGTCGTAGCCGGCGCCATTCAGGACGACAAGGCCCGCCGTGGCGAAGGCCCGGGCATCGTTGGTGTTGCTCTCGTATTCGTGCGGGTCCGCGTTCGGATCGGTCACCACGCTCTGGACGTTCGCGTGCGAGCCGCCCAGCTGGGTCGCGATGCTGCCCCAGAAGTTCTCGCCGGCGACGACGCTGACCTTCCCGCCACTCGTCGTGGCGCTGCCGTTGGTGCCGCAGGCCGCGGCGGAGAGAAGAGCCAGGAGAGCAGCTGCGATTCGTTTCACGATGTGCAGCATAGCAATTGCGCAAAGTGTATGCGCAACGTTCTTACGCAAGTGCCGGGCCGTCCTGCTACGCTGCCATTCGGATGCCCAGGCCCAGTCCCGTACGCGACGCTTTGAAGACGCTCTTCCTGAAGCCCGAGCACCAGGCCTGGTCCCTGGAGGAGCTGGTCGAGCGGGTGCGCGGCCAGATCGGCGCCGGCGACTACTCGACGGTCTTCCGCGCGGTCGCGGTGTTCGAACGCGAAGGACTGATTGAGCGAGTCGACCTCGGTGACGGCCTGGCTCGTTACGAGGCCAGGCGCAACCACCACGAGCACGTCCGTTGCGACGACTGCGGGCGGGTCGCCGAGGTGCCCGGCTGTGCGCTCGAGAGCGCCGGCCAGGAGATTGAGGCGACGACCGGTTTCAGGCTCCGGGGGCACAGCCTCGTCTTCTCAGGCGTCTGCCCGGACTGCGCCGCCCGCCACTGACGCCTCAGCGTCCTTGCCGCCTCACGGCGCCCGCCACTGACGCCTCAGCGTCCTTGCCGCCTCACGGCGCCCGCAGCTGAAGTGCTCAGGCGAGCGTGGCACCGAGCTCCTTGAGCTCCTCCGCGATGGGGCCACCAAACCGCGATTGCCGTCCAGACCGACGAGGTTTCGCTTAGC
Source organism: Candidatus Dormibacterales bacterium (assembly GCA_050735015.1). Taxonomy (GTDB): domain Bacteria; phylum Chloroflexota; class Dormibacteria; order Dormibacterales; family Dormibacteraceae; genus JBOHUX01. The sequence goes on from JBOHUY010000253.1 coordinate 11,137, forward strand.
TCCTGCCGAACTGGGCGCTCATCCAATCCGAATGCGCTCGAATGAGTTGCAGGACTCCGGTCCCGAGTTCGCAGGAGCGGTTCAAATGGTGTCCCGTCCCCCCGACCACTACAGTGCGTCGGTCAGCCCCAACGCATTGGGCCTGAGCTGTAGGCAAGACAATTTCTGGGGCTCCAAGCATCGGGGGTGACCGATACTCGAGGTAGCCCCGTCCGCACGGTCCTCGGACGCCCCATGCGCGACGAGATCCTGGCCGCCATCCTCCGCCGCCGCCGGGAGGCGACGGGCGAGGAGGTGAGCCTTGCGCCCGGGCGACTGCCTGGTCGGCGAGCCGGGCGCGGCCCACTCGGCGCCGGTGGGCGGGCGGGTGCCCGCTGCGTGGAGGGGCGGGGCCGGCCCGCGGGTAGTATTAGACGCGAGTGAGCATCATCGACTTCATCAGGGATCGAGCCCGCTACTACAACTGCCCGGTCTGCGGCCAGAGCCTCAAGGACTGCTCGGTCCGGATGCTGAGCCACGTCGACGACAGGTTCACCGTCCAGGTCACGTGCGCCTCCTGCCAGGTCACTTTCATCGTTGTCCTCGCCATCCAGGGCCAGGGCCTGGAGCCCGTGCCCGGGGAGGAGCTGGAGGGCGTCGAGGAGCTGGAGCCCGCCGACGAGGTGAGGGCGGGGGTGGCGCCGAGCACGGCGCCCCCCATCGAGGCGGACGAGCTGCTGGACCTGCACCTCATGCTGCGCGACTTCAAGGGTCCCCTCGACGAGCTCCTCAAGGAACCGGGCCGCAGCCGGGGCTGAGCCGGGCGCGCGCGTGAACCTCGACCACGCGGGCGGCGCCACGGTGCTGCCCGAGGTGGAGGCCGCGCTCGCCGGCTACCCGCAGGGCAACCCCTCCAGCGCCCACGCCGAGGGCCGCGCCGCACGGGCGGCGCTGGACCGCGCCCGCGACGGCGC
>JBOHUY010000254.1:0-2978 GCA_050735015.1 Candidatus Dormibacterales bacterium
GGTCTGGCCGGGCGGCTGAGAGGGCCAGGGCGATCGCGGCCCCCCAGGAGTGGCCGGCCACGACGGGGCGGCCCAGGCCGCGCGCGGCCACGACGTGGGCCGCGTCCTCCACCAGGTCCCGCGTCCGGTAGCCCTCCCCCGGCCGGTCCGAGAGGCCGTGGCTGCGCTGGTCGAGGGCGACCAGCCGGCGGTGGGGGAGCCTCGCCGCCAGGCGGTCCCAGAAGCGGGCGTTGGAGCTGAGGCCGTGAAGCAGGAGGAGGGCCGGGGGCGGGGCGCCGGGGTCCCCCCACTCCACCACGTGCAGCCGGAGTCCGTCCCGCTCGACCCAGGACTCGCGCGGGCCCCGCCCGGGCACCGTGCCCGCCGGGGAAGGCTCCCCCTCAGCCCCCGGCGGCGGCATACTCCCGCTCCGCAAGTCCTTCCGCCTGGCCCCGGGAGCGTCTCCGGTCCTGGATCAGGACGCAGCTGGCGGCCCCCACCAGGAGGACGACGATGGCCACCGCCAGCGTGGGCCGCATGGCGGACACGAAGGCATGGGTGAAGACGGCGTGGAAGAGCTGCTGCAGCTGGGCGACCGCCTGCGCGGGCAGCCCGGCCGGGAGCTTGGCGCCCCCCGTCTGCCCCCGCCCGACCTGGAAGCCGGTCCCGGAGGCGTGGCTGAAGCCGCTCACAAAGGCCTGCCGGAACTGCGGGGGGAGCCCGCCCGAGTAGGAGACGGCCTGGTCGTGGAGGGCGCTGGCGAGGCGGTTCTGGAGGACCGCCCCCACGAGAGCGCTGCCCATGGCACCACCCACCTGGCGCGTGGTGTTGAGGATGCCGGAGGCGGAGCCCGCCATCTGGGGCGTGATGTCGCGCATGGCCAAGGTGGCGATGGGGGCGAAGATGCAGCCCATGCCCAGGCCCGCCACCACCAGGGGGCCCGTGAAGTCGTACCAGTCGGAAGAGACGCTGGCGACCCAGGCCACCATGCCCATGCCGGCGGCGAAGAGCGTGAGGCCGGCCATGAGGATGTACTTGCCCCCGATCCTGTCCACGGTCCTCCCCGCGAAGGGGGCCACCAGCATGGAGACGCCGGACATGGGCGCCACCGTCAGCCCCGCCTCCAGAGCGCTGAAGCCGCGCACGGACTGCAGGTAGATGGTGAGGGGCAAGAACATGCCCAGCATCCCGAACGACATCACGCCGCTGACCCAGTTCATGACCGAGAAGTTGCGGTTCCGGAAGATTCGGAGGGGGACCAGCGGCTCGCCCTTCTGGACGCGCTCCCAGACGATGAAGATCGCGAAGATCACGACCCCGGCCGCGATCACCTCCGCCACGTCGAAGGGGCCCCAGATCGTGCCCCACTGGTAGCGCTGGCCCTCGATGAGCCCGAAGACGACCCCGAAGAGCCCCGCGCTGGCCAGCGCCACGCCCAGGACGTCGAGGCGGTGGCGGCGCCCGGCCCGGAGGTCGGGCACGAACAGGAAGGTCATCACCAGCACAACCGCGCCGATGGGCACGTTGACGTAGAAGATCGACTGCCAGCTGATCTTGCTGACCAGAAAGCCGCCCAGCGTGGGCCCGGTCACGGCCGCCACCCCCGCCACCGCGCCCCAGACCCCGAAGGCGGCGCCCCGGCGCTCGGCCGGGAAGATGGAGGTCAAGATGGCCAGCGTCTGGGGCGTCAAGAGGGCGCCCCCCACGCCCTGGATGACGCGTCCCACGATCAGCTGGCCCGGGCTCTGGGCCAAGCCGCACCCGGCCGAGGCGGCCGTGAAGATGACGAGCCCGACCGCGAAGAGGTTGCGCTGCCCGTAGACGTCGCCCAGGCGCCCGGCCGTGATCAGAAGGACCGCGTAGACCAGGATGTAGGAGTTGAGCACCCAGAGGATCGAGTCGAGGGAGGCGTGCAGCCCGTCGATGATGCTGGGGATGGCGATGTTCACGATGGTGGTGTCGAGCAGGATCATGAAAAAGCCCATGCAGAGCACGAGCAGCACCACCCAGGGGTTCGAATGTCCGTGGGAACGGCCCGACGTCTGGTCCACCTGACTTACCTCAAACAGTCCCGGGCGGCCGACGATTCCAGCCCCGGGTTCCCTCTTAGGTCCGGCACCCCCCCCGCGGCCGGGGGCGGGCCCCGGTCCAGTTGATAGGCTTTGGGCGGCCGCTCCAGGCCCATCATGCCATCCGAGTCCATCTTCCTTCCGGCGCTGGCGCTGGCGGCGGGGGTCCTCTCGTTCAGCTCGCCCTGCACTTTGCCCCTCGTCCCCGGCTACATCTCCTACATGGCGGGGGTGAGGGCCGGGCGCGGGCGGGCCCTCACGGCCGCCCTGCTCTTCGTGGCCGGCTTCTCGGCCGTTTTCACCAGCCTGGGCGCGGCCGCCTCCGGGCTGGGCGCCCTGCTGGCCGAGAACCGCATCCTCCTGGAGCGCGTGGCGGGGGCCGTCATCATCGTCCTGGGCCTGGTCCTCGTCGGCCTGGTCAAGGTCCCCTGGCTGGAGCGGGAGGGCAGGCCCCTGCTGGAAAGGGTGCGGCCGGGCCCCAAGGGGGCCCTTTTCCTGGGCGTCGCCTTCGCCTTCGGCTGGACGCCCTGCATCGGGCCCGTGCTGGGCTCCATCCTGGTCCTCGCCGGGAGCCAGCAGACGGCCGGCTCCGGCGCCCTCCTCCTCCTCGTCTACTCGGCCGGGCTGGGCATCCCCTTTCTGGCCGCGGCCCTGCTCATGGACCGCTTCTCGGGGGCCACCCAGGCCTTGAGACGGCACGCCGCGACCATCAACGTGGTGGCCGGGGTCCTGCTCCTCTTCATGGGCGGCCTGGTGGCGTCGGGTCGGCTGCAGGCCTTCACGGCGCCCGTGCTGGAGCTGTACGCGCGCCTCAAGTGGCCGCCCATCTGAGAGGACGGGGGTGAGCGCGGGCCGGCTCCTGCTGGGCCGAGCGGCGCGGCTCGGACGCCTGGCCGGGGCGGCGCGCGGGTCCCCCCGCCCCGGCTACCG
>JBOHUY010000255.1:0-1935 GCA_050735015.1 Candidatus Dormibacterales bacterium
CGTGGGCCTCTTCTTCTCCCTCGGCCACTCGACCATCGTGGTCACCATCGGGATCGGGCTGACCATCGCCGCCAAGGCCGTCTTCGGCCAGGTGCAGGCCCCGAACTCGCTTCTCCACAGCTTCGGAGGGATCTTCGGCACGCTGATCTCCGGCTGCTTCCTCCTCCTCATCGCGACGCTCAACCTAATCGTCCTGGGCGGCATCCTGGGCGTCTTCCACGAGATGCGGCGAGGCAGCTTCAGCGAGGCCGAGCTGGAGGCGCAGCTCAACAACCGGGGGCTGATGTTCCGCTTCCTGGGCCCGCTCATGAGGACGATCACGCACTCCTGGCAGATGTACCCGGTGGGGATCCTCTTCGGGCTCGGGTTCGACACCGCCACCGAGGTTGCCCTCCTGGCGGCGACGGCGGGGGCGGCGGCGACGGGGCTGCCCTGGTACGCGGTCCTCATGCTGCCCATCCTCTTCACGGCCGGCATGAGCATCCTCGACACCGCTGACGGGGCCTTCATGAACTTGGCCTACAGCTGGGCGTTCGCTAGTCCTATCCGCAAGGTCTTCTACAACATCGTGGTCACCGGCCTCTCCTTGGCCGTGGCGCTCTTAATCGGCCTCATCGAGCTGCTGGGGCTGCTGGGGACCGAGCTGAACCTGAGCGGCGGGCTCTGGGGCTTCCTCGGCAACTTCGACATCAACAAGGCCGGCTTCGTCATCGTCGGCATCTTCGTCCTCACCTGGACGGTGGCGCTCTCCGTCTGGCACTTCGGGAAGATCGAGACGCGCTGGGGCCGGGCCGTCACCAGCTGAGCCGGAGGCGGGCGCCGACCGTCTCGCGAGATATTTGACCGTTCCGCACGATGCGGTCCCGACGGGATCCGGGTGTCGGCGGCGGACACCGGCGGAGGCGCGATCAAGCCCGATCGGAGACCAGGCCTCATACAGGGTGAGGCCATTCTGACCCGGCGGGCGCGCGGGGAACGATCTCGTCGGGGCCGGGGATGCGCTCCCCACGGGCGGCGTCGCACCGAAGCCTGATTCCTTGAGGTCGCCCGGGGCGGATGAGGGTCAGCAGTGGCCCCTGCGCCCCGGCGACGGGTGGCGGCCGCACCCGGGCCACCCTGGTTCGTGCGTCCGCTGAGCTGGAGCTGGCCGCTGCGCGCCGTCATTTGAAGGACCCCTCCGGTGGAGCTGATGTGACGCACCCCGCAGGGACAGGTTCGGTGGGGCTTGAGCCGAACACATGTGAAATCGGAGCGTGGTGGAGCGTTGGTAGGGATAGAGATGTTTCCGAGAGTGCTGGTCGCTTCGCAAGCCGTCGATGCGCCCCTGCTCGATGCCGCCGCCTTCGCCGAGGCGTACGCGCAGCGCGTGCATCGCTTCACCGCCATGGTGACGCGCAACGACCAGGACAGCGCTGATCTGGCGCAGGAGGCGCCACTCAAAGCGCTCCGCGGACTCAAGCGGCATGACCCCAGCAAGGGTGCGCTCGACGCGTGGGTGTGGCGGATAGTGATCAACACAGCCCGAGACGCGGGTCGTGTGCACCGTCGGCGGCGCTACTCCAAGAGCGTTGGGAGCGGCAGCAGGCGGTCGGAGCAACTGTCTCGGTAGAGGCGATCGCACTCGATCATCTGCGCGACGCGGATCTCCTCGCCGCCGTGCGCCGCCTGCCGGAACGGCCCCGCACGGTGATCGCGCTTCGCTACGGCGCGCAGCTCGGGACCACTGAGATCGCCCAGCAGATGAGGATGAAGCCGTCCGCAGTGAGCATGGCCTTGGGCCGTGCACTTGCTCGCCTGCCTGCTCGCCAAGACCCTGGAGCAGAAATTGCGGGCCACCCGCCTGCACGCCTCGAACCCCTGGGCGATCGAGCAGCTGGGCCGGCTGAAGGCCGTCGCGTGGTCCAGACAACCGAGCTGGATGCCGAGCTCCAGGCC
>JBOHUY010000256.1:0-2777 GCA_050735015.1 Candidatus Dormibacterales bacterium
TCCGTGGGGAGTCCGTCCCGGAATGAGCCCTGCTGCTCTCGCCGGCTGGTGGGGGCGCGCGATGCCGCCCGTGCTGGCGGTCGCCTGCGTCCTCCTCGCAGTCCACCTCGCGACCAACGCTACATACGGCCTGCACACGGACGAGCTCTACTACATCCTCTGCGGACAGCACCCGGCCTTGGGATACGTGGACTTCCCGCCGGCCACCCCGCTGCTCGCGCGTCTCGACACAACCATCTTCGGCATTCATCCGTGGACGCTACGTCTGATACCGGCCATCCCCGGCGCCGGGGTTGTCGTCATAGCCGGCATGTACGCCCGTGAGATGGGGGGTGGCCGGCGTGCGGCGATCTTGTCCTCAGTCGTGGTGGCGATGAGCCCACTGTTGGTGGCCACCTACCTCTTCCAAACAGTCGAGTTCGACCTTCTCGCCTGGGCCATCGCGATCTACCTGGTGCTGCGCATTCTGCGCACCGGCGATCCGCGCCTTTTCATGCTGCTCGGGCTCGATCTCGGCGTCGGCATCGAAACCAAGCTGACCATCCTCGGGTTGTGCGTCGGCTTCGCCGTCGCGGTCCTCGCCTCGCCCGAGCTACGGCGACACCTGCGGACAAGGTGTCCGTGGTTTGGGCTCGCGATCGCATTGGGGCTGGCGGCGCCCAACCTCGGGTGGCAGGTCGCCAACAGCTTCCCGACCCTGACCTACGTTCGCAACCACAGTGGCGACATCGCAAGCAGCGGGGCGTTGCGGCGTTTGTGGAGTTCTTCGTCCTCACCGCCGGGCCGCTCCTGCTTCCGCTCTGGATCGCTGGAATGGTCTTCCTCTTTCGAGACCGGAAATTTCGCCCGGCGGGCGTGGTCGCCGTGGTGGCGATTCTGCTGTTCCTGCCCGATGGCAAGGGCTACTGCCCGGCGCCAACGCTCCCACTGGTCCTCGCTGCCGGATGCGTCGCCGTGAGCAAGATCGTCTCGGTCGGACGCCGGCGCTGGGTCACGGGCCTGGCGGTGACGGGTGGCATCCTCGAGTTGGCCGTCCTGCTGGTCATCTTGATTCCGGTCGTGCCGCCGTCGTTGATGCACAGCGCTGGGGTCGACAGGGTGAACCCGGACATGGCCAACATGATCGGTTGGCCGCAGATGGTGGATCAGGTCGGAGCCGTCTATAACTCGCTGCCTACCGAGGAACGCGCCAACACAGCCATTCTGGCGAGCATCGACGGCCAGGCCGGGGCCCTCGACATCTACGGCGGCCCCATGCATCTGCCGCAGGCGATCAGCCCGCACCTGAACTTCTGGTACTGGAAACCTACCCACGTTGATGCCACGACGTTGGTGACGGTCGGTTACGAGCCGAGCGATCTGGCTTTCCTATGCGGGACCATCACCCGGGCTGCCACGGTGACGATCCCTTACGCGATCGTCAACCTGAACCAGGGCACGCCGATCCTCGTCTGCACGAACCTGCGCGAGCCCATCGATGTGGCGTGGCCGGCGCTGCGCAACTTCGGCTGACGGTGCTCAATCCTCATTCAGCTTGTCTCCGGCCGGCGAACTCGAGGACCATGGCGGCGGTGTCTGGTTGATTGAGCCTCAGCGCACCGCCTTTTTCACAAGCGCGGTGATCTTGGCCTCCTCGGTAGCGGTCAACTTGGTGAGCGCGTACTGAATGGGCCACATGGCGCCGTCATCGATACTTGCCTTGTCGCTGAAGCCGAGCGTCTGATATCGGACTTTGAACTTCCCTGCGTTTTGGAAGTAGCAGATCACACCGCCGTCCTCCTTGGCATACGCGGGCATGCCGTACCACGTTTTCGGTGTGAGAGCCGGGGTTGCGGCTGTGATCAGTGCGTGGACCTTTTTGGCAATGGTGCGATCGGGCTCTTGCATCCGGGCGATAGCCGCAAGCAGCTGCGTTTTCCCATCCGCCTTAGCCGCCTCGGCCTTCAGTTCCCGGACACGCTCGCGCGCCGCGGCCTTTTCTTCGGCGCTGAATCCCGTGGATGTCGTGGAGTTTGTGCTGGTGCGCCTCGCAGGTGTTTGTGTTCCTTTGGTCGCCTTCTTGGTTGAGGCCATGGCTCGCGCTCCTGTTCGAGGGTTGACGAGAACGACTTCGAGTCTATCCCGCGGCAGCCCGTCGACCGCGGTCGGATCGGGGCCACCTCGCTTGATCCATGACCTGGCCGAGCTCTGAGGCGGCGAGTTTCAGCCTTTGGGCCGGGGATGGCGTGGGCCATGCTTCTTGGGACCGTGACCGGGGCCAGGTCCTGGGTGGGGCGCCGGCGGACGGTCCTCGGGGTAGTGCTCCTCATCCATCCCGGTCGCCTCCCGGAACGCCTTGCGCTGGTAGAGCAGGCGGAGGGCCAATCAGCCTCGGCTGCCCAGCGGACCTCGCGTCGGGAGAGATCCTTGATCGCGCGCAGGCCGTCGACCGACGCGCCGGCATCGAGCAGCCGCTTGGACACCCGGGCGATCGCCTTATCGCGGAGCGAGTAGCGGAGCCTGCCGTGCTCGCGGGTGGGGCTGATGAGTCCCTGCTCTTCCCAATAGCGCAGGACCCTGGCGGTCACGCCGATAGCGTCCGCCAGGCGCGGGAGGCCATGAGTTCGTCATCCCACTAGTCCGGCCCGCGACCTCCGCCTCCGTAACTATCCCGCGCGACAACGGCCATCAACCGCTGGCTGCTCGATGAGATCGAGGCGATCACCGGCGTGCGGCCTGACGGCGACGATGAGTTCCGGTCGGACGTCGACGACTTCGAGTTTACCGACCTACTCGTC
>JBOHUY010000257.1:0-2898 GCA_050735015.1 Candidatus Dormibacterales bacterium
CTGGACCTGCTCCCTGCTGAAGGTCTTCATCTCCGAACGGACCATCCGCGGCGGCGCCACCAGTGCCGCCACGTTGCGAGCGGCCTGGTCCCAGCGCACGGCGTCCTGGAGCGCCCGGTGGAGCACGGCGTGCGCGTGGTGGACGGTAGTCGGGCTGAGGCCCGCCTCCAGCATCCGGTCCTGCATGAGCTGGACGTGCTGGGGCCGCAGCCGGGCGACCTGCACCTGGCCGATCACGGGCACGATGTAGCGGCGGACGATCCACTCCTGATGGCTCCAGGTGCCGTGGCGGATCTGGTTCCTGCGCCCGGGGAGCCAGGAGGTAAGGAAGGCCTCCAGGGTCTGGCGGCTGTCGATCAGGGGCAGGCCCAGGTCGCGAGCCCGGCGCGCTTCGGACAGCCAGCGCTGGAGTTCGCGCTGGGTCTTGGCGCACTTGCTGCGGCGCTGCCCGTCGATGAAGATCCGAGCCTCGAAGCGGCCGTCCTTGCGCCTGAAGATGCTGCCCTCGCCGTTGCCTCGCCGACTCACCTCGGGATCTCCCCCGGCGGATGACCGCGAACGTCGGCAGGCCGCAGCGGCTTGAGGCGGACAAGACCGGCCATGGGACCTGCGATCCTAGATCGGAGGCCGCCGGATGGGAGGAGGTCTGGCGAACTCTGCTTCACGCCGCCTCCGGCCCATCCGCCTGGTTCGCTTGGCCAGCCGGAGCCCCAGCCGCTTCCCCAAGCGGCCCAGGGCCAGCGTCAGCCGCCAGAAGCCTGGCTACGGTTGCCACGCCGACCCCGAGCTCCTTGGCCGCCCTGCGCCGCGACAGCTCGCCCAGGACCAGCCGGTCGTGGACTTCAGCCCAGCGGCGGCGAAAGCCGGGCCTGGTCTCTACCTTCGGCCGGCCGATCGGCTTGCCCTGCCGGGAGGCCCGCTCCATGCCGGCCTTGACCCGCTCGGCCAGGACCGCCCGCTCGAGCTGGGCGTAGGCGGCCGTGATGTGGAAGAGCGCCTCCCCGAAGGGACTGGTGGTGTCGAGCCAGGGCTCCTGATAGGAGCGAAGCCCGACTCCCCAGCCGCGCAGCCGTTCGAGAGTCTGCGCAGCGTCCAGCACTGAGCGGAAGGCGCGGTCGATCCGCCAGACCAGGATCACGTCCAGCCGACGGCGAGCGGCGTCGTCGAGCAGACGGCGCCAGGCCTCCCGGGCGGCGAGGTCGCCCGCCGGCGCCTTGTCGACGTAGCAGTCGGCCAGCCCCCAGCTCTGGGCGGCCACGTAGTCGCGGAGCGGCAGGAGCTGGGTCTCGGGGTCCTGATCCTTATCACGGGTGCTCACCCGGGCGTAGATGGCGGCTCGCGTAGTACTGCGGCTAGTAATGGCCATCACCTTCACCCGTTCGGAAAGGGTTTTGGGACGCCACCTGATCTCGACCGGCACCGAGCTCCTGCTCGGCGAGCGCGGCGCGCTTGCTCGCCACCTCGGCATGGGCAGGGTCGAGCTCGATGCCCAGGGCTTGGCGGCCCTCCATGACCGCCGCCACCGGAAAGGCGCCGGCACCGCAGAAGGGGTCGAGCACCACCTCACCAGGCTTGGAGAATCGACTCACGAAGTAGCGTGCGGGCTTGACCGACTGCCCCCAGTCGTGGAAGCGCTTGTCTGGGGAGCTGTCAGCCCCCACCACGTCGAAGAACCAGGGCCGCCAGGTGACCGGCGGCTTGACGTAGATGAGGACCACCCTGAAGCCGCTTCGGACCTGGCGCTCGTGGATGCTGGGCTTGGGCCCCTTGAAGGGGATGATCGCCTGCCAGTAGTAGTCGAGCTCCGAGCCCAGGATCTCGATCACCTGGGGCAGGCAGAGGTGCCCGGAGTAGGCGATGAGGAAGGACCCCGGCTTCAGCACCCGGCGCGCCATCCTCGCCATCTCGCGCCAGAGCAGCAGCGCGGACTCCTGGTAGGGCGGATCGGTGAAGACGAGGTCCACGCTTTCGTCCGCAATCTGCGCGCGAAGCTGGCGGAAGTCGCCGGTCAGGATGGCAGCCCGCTCGCTGGGCGTCGGCTCCGGCAGGGCGGCCAGCGCGCGAAGGCTGCGCTGGCGCTCCCAGCGCGACTCCGCCTCTCTCAGCTTGAGCTCACCGGAGGCCACCTGATCGGCCAGCTCTGGCGCTACCACCCGCAGCGCCGCCGCCCTGCGCGCCTTGTACGTGGAGACCCCGAGCGCTTGCGCCAGGTTCTCGCCTGTCCTCGGCCGCCGGAGCCCATGCTCGGGCGTCGACAGTCGCCGCCCAGCATCGGCCCTCCAGCGGGTAGCGGCAGCCACGTGCGCGCGGTCTCTTCGAGCCTCCGCGGTGGCGACTTCAGCCAGCCGGGCGGCCATCATCGCCCGCTGGTCGTCGGAGAGGTGCCTGCGCACGAGCGCTGAGCGGAACATGTAGTCGAGCTCGGAGCGGCCGTCCAGCTTGGCCGCCTCCACGAGGACCCGCGAGAGCCCGAGCTCTTGGGCCGCGCGCAGGCGGTGACGGCCATCCAGGACCGTCCGGCCGTCATTCGCCACTCGCAGGGGATCGAGGAGTCCGCGCTCACGGACGTCTTCCAGGAAGCCCTGCCACTCCTCCGGCCGCATCCTGGGCACGATCTCGGCCAGTGGGTGGAGCTCCAGCCGCGAGGTGCGCGCCAGCTTCATCGCGTGGCGTCCCCGCCGGAGGGCACGCCCCGCGGCTCCCAACCCGGGCCCGGCTCTCCGGCCTGCTCGCGGCTGGCCGCCTCCATGAGCTCGGCGACGAAGGCCTGGAGCGAGCGCACCGGGACTCGAACTGAACGGCCGATGTGCACCACGGGCAGCCGTCCCTCTCGGATCAACTCGTAGACCTTGGAGCGGCCCAGTGAGAGACGGTCGGCGGCCTCCTCCACCCGGAGGA
>JBOHUY010000258.1:0-2516 GCA_050735015.1 Candidatus Dormibacterales bacterium
TCTACGACCTTCACGGCCCGCTGCCCGCGGCCAACCACCGCTCACTGCTATTGATGATTGGCCAGCCCATGGATGCCGGGGGCTTCTACACGCTGGCATCGCTCTTTCCCGAACGCACGGTAGTCACGTACGACCCGCGGGGCCTCGGCCGCAGCACCCGCAAGGACGGTCGCGTCGACAACACCCCAGAGCTCCAGGCCAAAGACCTGCACGACCTGATCGGAGCTCTGGGTGCCGGCCCGGTCGAGATGTTCGCGAGCAGCGGCGGCGCCATCACGGCGCTGGCACTGATGGCCGAGTACCCGAACGATGTGACGACCCTTGTGGCGCATGAGCCGCCCCTATTCACCGCGCTACCGGATGCGGGAGCTGCCGAGCGGGCCCGCTCCGCGATTCGTGACGCGTACGAGGCCAGGGGATGGGGCGCCGGAATGGCCGCCTTCATCGGCATGACGTCGTGGCACGGCGAGTTCACCGACGAGTACTTCTCCCGACCGGCTCCAGATCCCGCCCACCTCGGCATGCCGGTCGCCGACGACGGGCGCCGCGACGACCCCCTGCTGTCGGACCGATCCTGGGCCATCACCAGCTACCGGCCCGACTTTGAGGCCCTGGCCGCGGCGCCGGCGCGCATCGTGATCGCCGTGGGCGAGGAGTCCAAGGGAACCATCACTGAACGGACATCGCTGGGCGTCGCCGAGCGTCTGGGCCAGCAGCCGGCCGTGTTCCCCAGCCACCACGGCGGCTTCGTGGGAGGTGATTCTGGATATGCAGGTCAACCCGAGGCGTTCGCGCGGCGGCTGCGAGGGATCCTGGACGAGGGCAGCTGACCGCTTCAGCAATCGGCTCGCGTCCGAATTACGACGTGCGGAGGACCACCCAGTCAGTCCCAAGCCGAGGACCGCCAGGTTGAGGATCGAGCGCATGCCGGCCTCGATCGCCTGGAACGTCCAGAGGCGCTCGGGTACCTACGGGAGCCCTCAAGGGGCGGGCCTACAGGCGGCACCACGACAACCGCTCCGGCATCCCTGGCACAACGGGAACGACAAGAGGGTCGAGGCTGCAGCTTGTCGTGGTGGCCCACCTGAGCGTCAGCACGTTCAAGCCTGAAGGTCGCGGCCAGGTGGCGGCCGAATGTCCGGTTAGCCGAGCCCGCGACGGAGATATAGCAATTGTCGGGTCGAATCCCGCCGGGGCTACTACCACCACAGCCTTGAGAGGCACCGGCGATGTTGTCGATGATCGAGAAGGCGCGCTCGATCGCCTTTGCGGCCAGATCCAGCCGGCCTCCGGCTCCGCTCGGGCCTTAGGGCGTTCCGTCTCGGACGCGATGCTGTCCTGCTCGCGCTGGAGGACCTCCATTTCCAGACCACCGGCCAGGTAGGAGGCGCTGCCCCTCCTTTTCTGACCCGGATCGCCAAGCAGCTGGGGTCACGCCGGAGTCGCCGCGCACTGGGTGGCTCAGGCCGAGAAACCCGGGTCCAAGTTCGTGAGGTTTACGAACAGGGGGAAGAGCACGTAGATTTCGGTCGGGGGCGTTCCAGCCTCCGGAGGTGACTGGATGCTGCCGCTCGCCGTTTCCTTCCACCAGGTCGTCGGTCCGGTCGGGAACCTGGCCGTATCCACACTCGTGGCCCTCATCCCGGTGGTGCTGCTGCTCGTATTGCTCGCCGTCTTCAGGGTCACGGCCTGGCTGGCGGTCCTGATTGGTTCGATCGTGACGCTTGGCCTGGGCGTTGGCGCCTGGCACGCCCCCTTCGGCCAAACGCTCACTGCGTACGTCTATGGCAGCGCCACCGGGGTCTGGTCCGTGGACTGGATCACTTTCTGGGGAGTTGTCATCTTCTACACGCTCACGCTCACCGGCCTCTTCGAACGGTTCCAGGCCTGGCTTGTCTCCCAGGCGACTGCTGACATCCGCGTCCAGACGATCCTCCTCGCCTGGGCATTCGGTGCGCTACTCGAAGGTTTGGTCGGGTTCGGCTATCCCTGGGCCGTCGTGGCTCCGATCCTGATCGGATTCGGCGTGGTCGAGCTCGACGCCATCCGCCTGGCGGCGCTCGCGAACAACGCGCCCGTCTCGTACGGCGCTTTGGGCGCTCCCATCATTGCCCTGGCGGCCGTCACCGGGGTGCCCCTCCTCACCTTGTCGGCGAGCGTCGGGCGCCTCGTCGCGATACTCGCCATACTCCCGCCCTTCCTGCTGATCTACCTGGTCAGCGGATGGAAGGGTCTGAAGGGCGGGTGGCCTTTGGCCGTGGTCGGCTTCGCGGCCTACGTGGCGGGCCAGTACCCCACGTCCCAATACCTGGGGCCATACCTGCCGGATGTGATCGGCTCGCTGGTCTGCTTCGTTGCCCTGCTGGTCCTGCTCAGGTTCTGGCGTCCCAGCACCACCCTCGGATATGGGGGAGTCGTCATCGCGTCCGGCCCGGGGGCCCCAGCGCGGCCGGTGCCGGTCGCCGGCGGATCGGCTCCCGGGGTCGCGTCAGGCGGCGTCGGGGTACTGAGGGCCG
>JBOHUY010000259.1:0-7172 GCA_050735015.1 Candidatus Dormibacterales bacterium
CACCGAGCGCACCGAGGGCGATCGTGATCCGCTCGGGGAGCGGGATCGGGGGCGGTTCGGGGGCGACGTGGATGACGCTGGGCCGCGGTATGGTTGCCATTGGGCGGTTCCTCCTTGCTTGATCGCCCCTTCCGTACCACACGGCACGGCAGGGCGGAGGACCGCTCCTCAAGTTCTACGAACTACGGGACAACCTCAGCCGCAGGCCAGCGCCCACATAATGCGGCCGTGGAGTACATCGTCAGGCTGCTCGACCCCGTGACCAGGAAGCAGACGAGGAAGCTCGGCGTTCGGTCGAACGAGGAGGCGGTCAGGAAGGCCCAGGAGCTGGCCTCCGCCAACGGGGCAAGGTGGCCGTCGTCCAGGCTTACAAGCGAAGTCCAGGAGGCGTCTTCGCCGACGCTTACCTCGCCCGGTATCTCACCGACGACGATCCCAAGCTCGCGGAGCTGGACGACGACTGGCTCTTCTGGTTCGCCTCCGATCCCAAGCTCTGGAGCTGGTGAGGGGCTCGCCGGGGCCCCCAACGCATCCGGCGTGCGGCTCGGGTCAGCCGTTCAGGGGCTTGCCGTTGAGCGACGCCGCCAGGCGTGTCTGGACCGGTGCGCGGAAGGTCTGCGACGCGTGGCAGGCACGCTCGGCGTGTTCGACCAGGCGGGCCACTTCCTCAGACGGCGCCGCGCTCTCGATCTTGAGGTCGAACGTGACCTCCTGGAATGCCCCCGGGGGGCCACCGAGGTCGTACTTGTCGGCGATGCTGAAGGAGGCCCGGACGTCGGCCTCGGCCTCCTCGAGGATGACTCCGTAGAGAGGCGAAAACTTCGCCAGCTGCGTCAGCAGTCAAAAGGCGGCCCCGGCGAGGAGGTACTGCAGCGGCGCCGGCGCTCGGTCCTCTCCGCCTCGCGAGGGCGGCTCGTCGGACTCGACCTGGAAGCGACCGACCCGGCCCACCATGTGCAGGTCGCGGTCGATGTGAGCCACCGCCCGCTGCGTGATGACGGGCGTCTGGCCAGCGTCCGAGCGCACCGCGTCGTAGGCCCGCTTCATCCTCTCGAGGTCGACCCGCCCGCTCTTCCCGTCGCCACTCCCAGACACGCCCGCCTCCTCCGCCGGTGATCGGTCCAAAGCTGACCTTGCCAGCAGCGTAACTCAGACGCCTCCAGCCGGGCCCGGGAGGGTCAGCACGCACCGGGACCGCGAGTGGTGGGCGACATTCCCAGGACTTCCGCTTCCGACTGGTGGCGACGCCGCGCCCAGGGGCCCGGCCGTCCGCCCAACGGGCCGGCTTGCGCCCGGGCGGGTCCGCGCCTAACGTCGGCACGAAGATGGCCACCAGTCCGTTTCGCGGCTCGTGCGCCAGGAGCGCCGGCGCGGCCACGCTCCTCGTGTCGGGCGCGCTGTGGACGGCCTGCGCCCCGGGGCCGGCGGCGGACGGCGCTGCCCGGTCCTCCCTGGCGACCCGGTACGTCGCCATCGCCGTGGCCGGGAACCGCCGCCTCGAACACGACGTCGACGGGTTCGCCGGCCGCGATCGCGCGGACCTCGTCCGTATGCGTGCCGACCTCGCCGACGAAGCCGCCACCGAGCGCGAATTCGACCGGCGGCTGCTGTCGATCGCGTTCCCGCCCGCCATCGAGACGACGGCCCGGGCCCTGGTCGCCGCCAACAAGGCACGGGCCACGCTCACCACCACCGCCGCCGGGGCCGCCTCGCTGAGCCTCGTCCAGTCGTTCGTGCCCGGCCTGGAAGCCGCCAACGGCGCCGTCGAGGTCCAGGTCAAGGCGATCCGTCGGGAGCTGGGCCTGCCCCCGCCGGAGACGAGCTGACACTGCGCCTCCGGTCACGGCCCGCCCATCGCGGGCGGAGCCGCCGGCCGGGCGCGTAGGGGAAGATGTCGATGATCTCCCCGCCCCTGACGCGCGCCTGCATCTTCTTCCAGAACCCGACCTCGTAGAGGTCGCCGTGACCGCGTTGGAGGATCTCGCCGAGAGGCGGGGGAAGCCCCAGGAAGCGGCTGAACTCCTCCGGGAAGAGGTCTTTGGGGCCGACGCCGAACCAGGAGCCGTCCTCGTACTCGTCCTCATCGCGGCTTGCCTGCGGCATGGGCCGGAAGGTGAAGTCGGTCAGGAAGGAGAGCTCGTCGTAGTCGTAGCAGACGACGCGGCCGTGGCGGGTGACCCCGAAGTTCTTGGGTAGGAGCTCGCCCGGGAAGATGCCGTTGGCGGCCAGGTCCTTGACCGCCTGGCCGAAGTCGAGGACGGCCCGCCGGCCCTCGTCGCGTGAGCCGGCTCGCAGGTGGACGTCCAGCGGGCTGACGCGCCTTTCGAGGTAGACGTGGTGCAGGACGACCGTGTCGCCGTCCACGGAGACGGTGCGGTCGGCGTCCCGCCGGAACTCACCGAGCAGCCAGTCGGAGAAGCGCGCCCGCTCGAACTCCAGGTGCTCGAACTCCTGGGCCTCGACCAGGCGCCCGGCGCGGTCGTGCCTGAAGACGAGCCGGTAGTTGTCCCTGACCATGCCCGGGGTCATCGGCTTGATGACCGGGAACCTGTCGCGGATGACCTTGAACACCATGTCGTGGCCGGGCATGGTGAAGACGACCATGACCATCCCCGGCGTCCCGGGCGCGAACTCGAACTTCTCGTCCGTCTCGCGCAGGTGCCTCAGGAGGTCCCGGTAGAGCTCGGTCTTGCCGTGCTTGTGGTGGCCGAGTGCGATGTAGAGCTCCGCGACCGACTTCCGGGGCATGATCAGCTTCAAGTACCGGACGAGCCGGTGCGGGGGCCCCAGGTCGACGTGAAAGTGCGACCTCGTGAAGCTGAAGAGGATGCTGATGTCGTCCTCGTCCGTCAGCAGGGCGTCGACCACCACCCCCCTCTCGGTGTTGAGAAGGGCGAGCGCGAGGGGGATCGAGGCCCGACCGCTGAAGATCCGCCCCAGCAGGTAGGCGCCCTTGCGCCTGAAGAAGGGCGCGGCGAGCACCTCGGCCCGCTCCACGACCCCGGGCGCACCCCGGGCGCGGAGCTCTCGTGCGAGGCGTTCGCCGCCCAGCCGGGCGTCACGGGAAAGGTCGTCGAAGCCCGCCTCGAACCAGCCGTCGGCCAGGATCGACTCCAGCAGGCGGATGGCGTCCGGCGGGGCTTCGTAGGTCCGGAGGATCTCGCCGGCCTGGGGCAGGGGGGCCTCGAAGTCCGAGTCCACGAATTCGATCTCGCCGTCCACCCCCTGCGTGGTGAAGACGCGGCGGGTGATCGAGTTGAAGAAGGTCTCCGCCAGCTCAGCGTCGTCCCGCCCCGCGATCAGCGCCGAGTACGCCGCCTTAATGCGCGCCCACACCAGCTTGTCTGCGACCCTCGCCCCCAGGACTTCGCGGACCCGGGCCTCGACGCGGTCGATGACGGCGCCGTAGAGGTCGAGGCGCTCGCGCGCGTCGGCGACCGCGCCTTGCCAGTCCCGGTGCTCGAAGCGCCGCCTGGCGCGTCGGCCGATGGCCTCGAATGCGTCCTGGTACCCGTCGAAGCTCGCGACGACGACGGGGGGCACACCCGCCGCGAACCGTGTGGCAGGCAGGTCCAGGGCCCGGGAACCCACCGGATGAGGGTAGGCCAAGTCTGGTCGCCGGTCAGTGGGACGGCCCGGGGGTGCCGGGTGCGGCCGTCCCGGGTGCTCGAAGAGATCCGCGGGGCGCCTTCGAGAGGATGGCCGCCCGGGAGCCCTGGCGCTACCATCCGTCGCGTGTTCGACGGTGCGGGCGGCCGCCCGGGACGCGCCGCGCGACGCGCGATCCCCCTCGTCGCCCTTCTCGTGCTGAGCGGCTGCCCCGGAGCCGGGCCACCGAACCAGGCCGAGGTCGGCATCCACAAGATCAGGCACGTGATCATCATCATGCAAGAGAACCGTTCCTTCGACGAGTACTTCGGCACCTTCCCGGGCGCCGACGGGCTTCCCCGCGCCGGCGGCCGGTTCACGTCCTGCGTGCCTGACCCGGCCACACATCGATGCATGCGTCCCTATCACGACGGCGCCGACGTCAACGGCGGAGGGCCCCATGCCGCCCCCAACGCCGTGGGCGACATCGACGGCGGCAGGATGGACGGGTTCATCGCTCAGGCCGAGAGGCAGCAGACGTTCTGTGTACCGGGATCCACCGACCCCACCTGTCGATTCCAGGGGCGGCTCGACGTGATGGGGTGGAAGGACGCCCGCGACATCCCCAACTATTGGACCTACGCGAGAACCTTCAGCCTCCAGGACCGGATGTTCGAGTCGAACGCGTCTTGGAGCCTGCCCGAGCACCTCTTCCTGGTCTCGGAGTGGTCCGCGCGATGCTCGGACGTCTACGATCCCATGAGCTGCCGCAACGCCCTCAACGCCCCGCCCGACCCGGCCCACTCGGTGGTGGCCGTGGGAAAGCCGGCGCCGCCCCTCTACGCCTGGACCGACCTCACGTGGTTGCTCGACCGTCACCACGTGAGCTGGAAGTACTACGTCTCCCCCGGAACCGAGCCCGACTGCGAGGACGCCTCCCAGCAGACCTGCGTCCAGCGCGCGCAGAAGGCCGGCACACCCGGGATCTGGAACCCGCTGGCGTGGTTCACGGACGTCAGGTCCGACCGCCAGGTGTCAGACATCCAGGACCTCTACCGCTTCTACACGGACGCCGCGCTCGGACGGTTGCCGGCGGTGGCATGGATAGTTCCCAACGGCGCTGAGAGCGAGCACCCCCCGGCCCCGGTCAGCACGGGCCAGGCCTACGTGACGGGGCTGGTCAACGCCGTCATGAAGAGTCCCGACTGGGCCTCGACGGCGATATTCCTGTGCTGGGACGACTGGGGAGGCTTCTACGACCACGTGGCCCCCCCGCGCGTGGACCAGAACGGATACGGACTGAGAGTGCCCGCGCTGGTCATCAGCCCGTACGCGAAGGCGGGCTTCGTGGACCACCAGACGCTGAGCCAGGACGCCTACGCCAAGTTCATCGAAGATGACTTCCTGGCCGGGCAAAGGCTCGACCCCGCAACCGACGGGCGGCCCTACCGGCGGCCGACGGTGCGGGACGCGCTGCCAGCCCTGGGCAACCTGGAGGCGGACTTCGACTTCAGTCAGCCGCCGCGCCCTCCCCTCATCCTGAACCCCTTTCCACCTCCGGGACCGCCGTCCATTCCGGGCACCTGATCGCCCGGACGGGCCGCTGGGTCAGAAGGCGGGGGTCCCGCACCGGAGGCGGCGGGACTGCTGGGGCCGGCGCCGCCCGGCAGAGCGACGCCGGCCAACCGGGTGAAAGAAATCAGTCGGACCCGGCCGTACCCGAGTCGTGGGTGGAGGCCCCGTGCTTGGCGAAGGGCGGGATGGTCGTGTTCGCGCCATGGCTGGTGGCGAAGACGCTGACGCAGGCGCCGATGCCGTGCGCCCCGGCGGCCGCGGCGGCCTTCTTGCAGGTGCTCACCCTGGCCTTCACCAGCTGCCCGAAGGGGGTCGCCGAAGGCGACGGGGTGGGCGTCTGGCCGGCCGTCGGCGTGGGCGAGGCAGAGGGGCTGGCGCTGACGGCGGAGCTGACGCACGCGCCGATGCCGTGCTGACCAGGGTTCCAGGACGCCTTGCACGTCTTGACGACGGGGCTCGAGCTAGGCGCCCCGGGAGGCCCGCCCGCGAGGGCCGCGGCCGTGCCCAGGCCCGCCAACGTGATTCCGGCGCCCACGCCCACGGCCAGCTTGGACGCCGCGAACGGGAGGGTCAAGCTCATCGAGGTTCTCCTTTTAGTCCTGATGACAGGCCCACGAAGGAAGGGACTCCCATGGCCGCCCGGGTACCCACTTCGCCTCAGAACCGGTTTCTCACCTCCACGAGGGGAACGGCCGCCGGCGGGGTCCGGAGGCGAGCGCTCGGGTAAGCTCGCCCTGAGTGCGACGCCGCCCCCACGTCATTCTCGCCGCCGCCCTCGTCGCGACCGGGCTTTTCGCGGCCTGGAACCTGGTCGTCATCGCCGTCCAGCTGGGGAACGGCTGGCGGGCCGTCCACGACACCGACTTCTACCTCTTCTGGTTCGCGGCGCGGTTCGCCGAGACCCACGGCTGGGCCGTTCTCTACAACGGCCACTCGGAGGTGGCCGCGCTTCACGCGGCCGTCGGCCGGGCGGACGTCTTCAGGGTTCTGCCTCCGGCCATCTGGCTGGTCATGCCTCTGGCCGCGATCTCCTACCCGGTCGCGCTCGTCCTCTGGGAGATCTTGCTGGCCGCCGGGCTGGCAGGGGCTTGGGCGCTGACCGCCCCCGGCTCCGGCTGGGGGCGGCTGGCCCTTCTGACCTCACTCGTCGCCTCCTACCCGGTCGCCTGGCAGCTGCTGAACGGGCACCCCTCGTCGCTGGTCATGCTTGCGGTGGCGGCCTGCTGGCTGCTGCTGAGGCGGGGGATGCCCTTCTGGGCCGGGGTCGTCCTGGGCGCGATCCTACTCAAGCCCCAGTCCGCGTACCTGGTCCCCGTCGCCTTGTTGGTGGCGGGTCGCTGGCGGGCGGTGGCGGGCGCGGTCGTGGCGGGCGGCCTCCTTCTGGCGGCCTCCGTCGCGGTGGTGGGACCGTCCTCCGCCCACGAGCACCTGCTCGTGCTGCAGCAGGCGGTCGAGAACACCGACGCCCGGCGCTTCACGCTCTACGGGCTGGTGGGCGGCGGCGTCGCCGACCGCCTGCTGGCGGGCGCGGCGGTGGTGGTGGCGCTTTCCGCCGCGTGGACGGCGAGACGGCGGGGTCCCGAGCTACCCATCGCGGCCGGGGTGGCGGGGTCTCTGGTGGCCACGCCCTACGCCTATCCCTACGAGCTGGTCACCCTCTTCCTAGCCGGCTGGTTGGTGCTGCGGGCCACGCCGCCGCTCGCCGCACGCTGGGCGCTGCTGCCAATCTACGTCGTGGTCGCCTTCCCACAGCTCCTCGCCATCCAGGCCGCCGTGCTCGGCGAGGTGGCCTTCCTCCTCCTCGTCGCCGTGCTCGCCTGGCGGGGTCCGGGAGGCACCCCGGAGGCGCTGAGCGGCGCGTCGGCCCTCGCCCGCAGCAGCGCGGCCTCGGCCCTGGGCGGTGTCCCCGGGAAAAAGAAGAGGCCGGGGGGCGATCCCGGCCTCACGCAGGGGGACGTTGTTTTCTAGTCCCCAGTCAACCATCCGGGAGGATGCCGCACGCCCTCCAG
>JBOHUY010000260.1:0-3868 GCA_050735015.1 Candidatus Dormibacterales bacterium
GACCGGCGCTCGCGGGCCGCCCTGCAGGGCGGCCTCGTCCGCATCCAGGGCCAGGCGCGACACCGTGTGCCCGCCCTCGTGGACAGGGCCGGGGGGACCCTCGAGGAGCTCCGCTCCCGGTGGAGCCGCTCCAGCAGCGGGGCCGACGAGGCGGCGCTGCGGGCGAGCGTGGAGAGCGCCGTCAAGGCGGCGGATGGGGCGGACGCGCTCGAGGTCGGCGTCGAGGGCCGCACGGTCTACCTCAAGGGCATGGCCGGGGAGCGCTCGGCGCTGGAGGGCGCCATCGAGAGGGCGCGCCAGGTGGAGGGCGTGGCGGCGGTCATCAACCTCGCCTCCCTGCCCTCGCAGGGGCCCTCGGCAGGACGCAGGCGGGGCTGACCCGCGCCGCCGGGCCCGGAGGGGCCCGGCCCTCCCGCCGGTAGAATCCGGGCGTGCCAGAGCTCGCTTCCGTGGTCACCGAGACCCTCCCAGGCAGCCAGGTGGGGCTGACCATCGAGGTACCCGCCGAGGAGGTCGACGCCGCCTACGAGCGCGTGCTGGAGCGTCTCGGCCGACGGGTCAAGATCGGGGGGTTCCGGCCCGGCAAGGCGCCCAGAGGGCTGATCGAAGCCCGCGTCGGCGAGGCGGCGCTGCGCGAGGAGGTCATCGACGCCCTCGTGCCGGGTGTCGTGGGGCAGGCGCTCCGCGACGGCAGCATCGACCCCATCGACCGTCCCCGCGTGGACGTGGTCGAGATCCAGCGGGGCCGTCCGGGGCGGCTGGTGGCGAGGGTCAGCGTGATGCCCGAGGTGACCCTGCCCGACCTGGGCGCCCTCCGGGTGCCGGCGCAGAAGACCGATGTCACCGACGCCATGGTGGAGGCCCGGCTGCTCGAGCTCTTGGAGCGGCTGGCCGAGATCACGCCCGTGGAGCGCGAGGTGAGAGAGGGCGACGTCGTCGTGGCCGACCTGGAGGTGCTCGTGGACGGCGCCGCCGTCGAGAGCGAGGCGCGCAAGGCGACCGAGGTCGAGGTCAAAGAGGGCAGGCTCGTCCCCGAGCTCCTCGCCGTCCTCCCGGGCAGGTCCGAGGGCGAGACCGCCGAGGCCCAGGTGAGCCTTCCCCAAGACCACCCCGAGGAGTCCTTGGCGGGCCGCCCGGCCACGCTCAGGATGACCGTCAGGGGGGTCAAGGAAAAGCGCCTCCCCGAGCTCGACGCCGAACTCGCTTCTAGGCTGTCCGAGGGCGAGGCCTCCACCCCCCAGGAGCTGCGAGGGGTGGTCCGGCGGGACCTGGAGGCGGCGGCCGTCCGGGTCGACGAGCTCCGCCGCGAGCGGGAGGTCTTGGACCTGGTCGTCGAGGGCTCGTCCGTGGAGGTCCCGCCTGCCCTCGTGGACCACGAGCTGGAGCACATGCTGGAGAGCCTGGGCGAACGCCTCTCGAGGCAGGGCCTGCGCCTGGACGCCTACCTCAAGTACCTGGGCATGACGGCCGAGGAGTGGGTGGAGAAGGCCCGGCCGGAGGCTGAGGGACGCATCAAGGTGGACTTGGTCCTGGAGGAGGTGACGCGGCGCCAGGGCATCCAGCCCAGCGAGGAGGAGGTGGCCGCCTTCGTCAAAGAGCAGGCCGCCTCCGACCCCGGGCTCCAGGACAAGCTCGACGAGATCCTGGCCGGAGCCCCCGCCCGCGAGCTCTACACGCACCGGCTGCGGCGCCTCGAGACGCTCCGGTGGCTGGTCGGGGCGGCGGGCGCAGGGGAGGCTGCGGCCCCGGCGCAGGGCGAGCCTTCTCCGCCCGCCACCTTGGCCGGGGAGGATGCCGGCGGCCGTGCTTAGAATGGCGGGTGGCAAGGGATGACAGAGAGAGCTAGCCGGCCCATCAGCTACCTGGTGCCCATGGTCGTGGAGAGCACCAACCGCGGAGAGCGGGCCTTCGACATCTTTTCCAGGCTGCTCAAGGAGAGGATCGTCTTCATCGGCACCCCCATCGACGACCAGATCGCCAACCTGGTCATCGCCCAGCTGCTCTTCCTCCAGAGCGAGGACCCCGAGCGGGACATCTCCATCTACGTCAACAGCCCGGGCGGCCACGTCAACGCGGGCCTCGCCATCTACGACACCATGCAGTTCGTCAAGCCGGACGTCTCCACCATCTGCATGGGCATGGCCTACTCCATGGGGGCGGTGCTCCTGGCCGGGGGCACGCGGGGCAAGCGCTACGCGCTCCCCCACTCCAACATCCTCATCCACCAGCCGATGGGGGGGATGCAGGGCCAGGCGACTGACATCCAGATCCACGCCAAGGAGATGCTGCGTACCCGCGAGCTCCTCAACGAGATCCTCTCCAAGCACACCGGCCAGCCCATCGAGAGGGTGCAGCAGGACACCGAGCGGGACTTCTTCATGACCCCCGAGCAGGCCAAGGCCTACGGGCTGATCGACGACATCATCCAGGCTCCCCCCAAGGTGAGCCCTGTCGGGGGCCAGGTCGAGAAGGCGAGCTGATGATCTTTCGGCGGAGGGAGAGGTCGCCTCGCGTGACCCGGCACAAGCCGGTCTGCTCCTTCTGCGGAAAGGCCCAGGGCGACCTCGGGGTGCGTCTCGTGGCCGGTCCCGGGGTATACATCTGCAGCGACTGCATAAGGGTTGCGAACGAGATCCTGAGAGGCGATAATCGGCCGGCTCCGGCCTCCCCGTGAGCGCGAAGGGCGGTTTGACCAGGGTATGAACGACAGGGAAGACAGGAAGCGATACACCCGTTGCTCCTTCTGCGGCAAGGGGCAGGACCAGGTCCGCAAGCTGGTGGCGGGGCCGGGTGTCTACATCTGCGACCAGTGCATCGACCTCTGCCAGGAGGTCCTGGAGGAGGACAACCGCTCGGCCGGCTCCAAGAAGACCAAGAGCGGATTCATTCCCAACCCCCAGACCATCTGCGCCGCCCTCGACCAGTACGTGATCGGGCAGGACCAGGCCAAGAGGGTCCTCTCCGTCCAGGTCTACAACCACTACAAGCGGATCTCGTCCTCGAAGATGGTGGGCGACGTCGAGCTCCAGAAGTCGAACGTGCTCCTGGTCGGTCCCACCGGCTGCGGGAAGACCCTCCTCGCCCAGACCCTGGCCAAGATCCTGGACGTGCCCTTCGCGATCGCGGACGCCACCAGCCTGACCGAGGCCGGGTACGTGGGGGAGGACGTGGAGAACATCCTCCTGCGCCTCATCCAGGCCGCCGACTTCGACATCAGTCGCGCCGAGCGCGGGATCATCTATATCGACGAGATCGACAAGATCGCGCGCAAGTCCGACAACCCCTCCATCACGAGGGACGTCTCCGGCGAGGGCGTGCAGCAGGCGCTCCTCAAGATCCTGGAGGGGACCATCGCCAACGTGCCCCCGCAGGGTGGCCGCAAGCACCCCCACCAGGACTTCATCCAGATCAACACGACCAACATCCTCTTCATCTGCGGGGGCGCCTTCGACGGCCTGGAGCGCGTCATCGAGCAGCGCGTCGGCCAGAAGACGATCGGGTTCGGCGCACCCACCGGCGAGAGGCAGGGCAAGGAGGGCTCCGCCATCCTGCACCACCTCCAGCCCATGGACCTTCTGAAGTACGGGTTCATCCCGGAGTTCGTGGGCAGGCTCCCCATCACGGTCACCCTCGACTACCTCGAGGAGAGTGACATCGTGCGCATCCTGACCGAGCCCAAGAACGCGCTCGTGAAGCAGTACCAGAAGTTCTTCTCGCTGGACAACGTGGAGCTGGTCTTCGAGGAGCGCTCGCTGGAGGCGATCGCCCACAAGGCGCTGGGGCGGGGGACGGGGGCGAGAGGCCTCAAGTCGATCATCGAGGAGGTTCTGCTCAACTCCATGTTCGAGGTCCCCTCCCGGCCCGACAT
>JBOHUY010000261.1:0-3651 GCA_050735015.1 Candidatus Dormibacterales bacterium
GCCCGGCTCGAGGCCGGCCGCCGTCTCCTCGGTGACGTCGAGGACTATGGGCATCGGCCAGATGGTCCCGTCCGCGAGGCGCATGCGCTCGCAGACGGACTCGTGGTCGGGCTGGGTCATGAAGCCCCGAAGTGGCGAGAAGCCGCCGTTCAGCAGCAGCTCGAGGTCACATAGCTGGCGATCGGTGAGGTCCCACGACGGCGCCCCCGCCGCCTCCGCCTTGGCGGCGGCCAGCCTCTCGGTCGGCACCACCAGGTCGACCAGCTCCCCCCCGTGCGCCGGTGTCAGCTGAACCAGCATCTCCCCTCCTTCGGATGTGGCGGCGCGGCCTTCAGTCACCGCGTCCTGAGCTCTCGGTCATGGCACTCAGCAAAAGCGGAGAGGGGGTCTTGAGGGCCGCCTCCCCGCCGGCCCCGGAAGCCGCCCCGATGGCGGGTCCGGCGCGTTCCGGGACCGCCCCGCCCTCCACGGCGGACGGGCGCCTTCGCACCTGACAAGGTACCCCAGGTTCCCATCCCGCCACATGGGACGTTTGACCCGGCGCAGGGCTCGCCGGCCCCGTCGGGACCTCTGCGGGCGGGGGAGGCGGGGCAAGGAATGCCTCCGGCCGGACGTTGACCCGGGTGAGGAGTCTGCCCATGACCAAGATCCTTCGCCTGGCCGTCCCGCTCGCCCTCGCAGGCGTCCTGCTGACCGCCGGCGTCCAGCTCGGCACTGGCAGGAATCTCCACAAGAGTCCTGTCACCAATCAGACCGGGTCCGCGCGCACGGCCGTGGCTGCGTCCGAGCCGCCGGAGACCGACAACGCCTTGAGGCCGCACCCCAGCCCCACGCCTCCGCCGCCGCCGCCAACCCCCCACGCAGCCCCCAAGCCGGCCGCCCCCGTCGAGGGTGCCTTCGTGCGGGCGCCCGCCCCACCCCCGCCGGCCCCGCCCAAGCCGCCCCCTCCGCCCCGTATCGTCGTCGGCTCCACCCAGCAGGCCTACATCAACTCCGACCGCGGCTCGGCCGGCCTTCGCGGACTGACCTGGAGCTCCTGCCTGGCCGCCGTGGCGGCGCGGCAGGCGCGCGCCATGGCCTCGGCGGGCCAGATCTACCACGGCTCCGGGGTCCAGCAGGACTGGGCCTGCGGTCTGGGGTCGGTGCAGACGGGCGAGAACGTGGGCGTCTGGGGCGGTGGTGTCAACGACGCCGCCATCAACTCCCTGTTCATGGGGAGCGCGCCCCACCGCGCCAACATCATGGGGCCCTACCACTACGTGGGGACGGCCTGGGCGGTGGCCGCCAATGGGGCGGCCTACATAGCCGTCGAGTTCGCCTGAGACACCCCGGGGCCTCGGGCCCCTAGGCTGCTAGGGCCTCAGGCCGCCTTCACCTGCCGGGCGAAGATGACCAGGCGCTGCTGGGCCAGGGCCCCCGCCCAGAGCGGCCAGCAGGTGGTGAGCGTGAGCCGGGGGCCGTCCGTCTGGGAGAGCACCGCCACGTCGCTGGGCGACACTATGCGGCTGCCCGTGACCTGGTAGGTGTAGGTGTCGGTCAGCGTCTCCAGCTGGATGACGTCGCCGGGACGGAGCGCGCCGAACTTGATCCAGTAGGTGTTGTGCGCCGCCACCCCTACGTTGCCGGCGCCGCCCGGCATCGCCGTCCCCGGGTAGTGGCCGGGCCCGATGTAGAGGATGCCCAGCCCGACGCCTTCCCGGACGGCCGCGAAGTAGCCGATCTGGGGGACGCGGATGGCGAACTCGGCGCCGTCCAGGCTCCTGCGGAGCTGGGCCAAAAGGGCGGCCGGGACCTGGCGCTGGCCGCGGCGGTCGAGGGTCCCGCTCCCGACGGGGGCGCCCACCAGCGTGCCGGGGATAGACCCCGACTGCGCCTGCGCGACGGCCCTGTGCCAGCGGTCGGTCAGCTGCTGCTCCTGGGTCGCCGAGTTGACCAGCATACCCGCCCCCACGGCCGCCAGGGCGAGGCCGGCGACCGCCCCCAAAAGACCGGCCCTCCCGAGCCAGCGCGCCGCCCCCGGTGGGCGGGCGACCGGCTGGGAGGGCTTGATCGCCTTGGTCATGGGACCGGCCTTACGCCGGCGCGGACACCATCAACGGCGCACCGCGACCGCGCTCAGCCGGCGGCTGACCAGCATCAGCGCCAGCCCCAGGACGAGCACGAACAGGCCCGCCATGGTGATGGCCGACTGCCAGTCACCGGTCTCCGCGAGGGTGGCCCCCGAGACGCTGCCGCCGCCGCTCGAGGTCACGCCGAGCACCTTCCCGGTGGTGACCTTCTCCGACCCGCAGCCGGAGGCGATGGCGTTGTTGTTGTTATCCCCGCTGTAGGCGGCGATCCAGTTGTAGGTGCCGACCTGGCCCGCCGTGAAGCTGGGCGAGACGGCCTGGCCGCCGGTGAGGGCGATGTTCTGGAAGGCCGCCTGTCCGGCCACGAGGTTGGTGCCGGAGCAGCTGGAGTCGCCGGGCGCGTAGAGGGCGAAGCTGACCGAGCCGGTGGGCCCGAAGCCGCCGCTGACCGTCGCCATGTCGTGGATCGAGACGCCCTGGCTGCCGCTGGTGGGCGTGGGGCTGGTGCTGATGGCGGGCGTCGCCTTCGCGATCGTGACCGCCTCGCTGCCACACGTGCTCGCGGCGGGCTTGTGGTTGGCGTCGCCTGAGTACTTGGCGACCCACTCGTAGACGCCGGCCGTGGCCGGGTTGAAGTCAGGCGAGGTGGCCGAGCCGCCGCTCAGGGCGACGCCGTGGAACCCCGCCTTGGAGGCGAGAAGGTCGGTCCCCGAGCAGGACTTGTCGCCGGGGCCGAAGAGAGAGAAGGTGACGCTGCCGGCGCCTTTACCCGAGACCATGGCGGTGTCGTGGATGGACGTGGTCCCGACCACGCCGCCCGCGGACGGGGTGGTGGAGATCTCGGCCGCCGCCACGCAGCCGAGCACGCGGATCACGCCGCTGGCGAGGTTCTCGTGCCCGAAGCGCGCGTTGCCCCCCCAAACGTCGACCTGGAAGTAGCCGCAGGACGTGAGCGCCTGGCTGAGGTCGACCGGCGTGGCGGCCTGGCCGCTGGCCGGGACCTTGAGCTCGAACGGGACCGAGGTCGAGGCCGCCTGCGTGCTCATGTCGACGTTGAAGCAGGCACCCCTCGTGGCCGGCGTGCAATCGACGATGACCCCGGGCTGGCCGGGCTGACCGTTGGACACGTCCGAGCCGCCGTACGTGAGTATGTGCCGCGTCGAGAAGTGCAGGTCCAGGTCGTGCGCTTGCCCGGGCGTCAGGTTGGTGACGGTGAAGTCGAAGTTGAGCGTGGCCGTCCCGCCCGAGATGTCGTAAGAGGACGGAGAGTGCGTGTATCCGGTGGGCCGGCTGGCCGACAGGATGCCCAGAAAGTTGGAAGAGCCGCTGTCGGCCTGGACGGGCGCCGACCCCACCATGGAGAAGAGCATGCTGCCCGCTGCCACGGCGGCGCCGAGCGCGGCCGTGAGCCCTCCCACCCGATATGACCGTTTGACCAAGTTCCTCAAGGTGTCCCCCCCTTCGAGCCGCCGCGCAGATGGTGCGGGATTCGTCCGTCCGTATCCGATCGGCGGCCTTTTCATACGTGGTTAGCGTCGCTCAGCTTGGCCGGGCTGACCGTTGGACACGTCCGAGCCGCCGT
>JBOHUY010000262.1:0-3333 GCA_050735015.1 Candidatus Dormibacterales bacterium
CCTGCGAGCGGCCGCCCCGGCCCGCCCGCGTCCCCGCCGCCACCAGCCGGGTGCCCGGCCCGCAGAGGGCCAGGACCTCCTCCTCGACGAGGGCGTCGTGGAAGACGACATCGGCCTCGGCGAGGAGCTCGCGGGCCCGCCGCGTGAGCAGCCCGGCGTCGCCCGGCCCCGCCCCCACGAGGGCGACCGTCCCCATTTCCGCCGAGGCGGGCGCCCGCGCCAGGCGCCGCGCGGCGGCGCGCTCCTCCGCTGTGCGGCCGCGGCGGACCAGGGCCAGGATCTCGGAGCGGAGCAGGCGCCGGTAGGTGCGCGCCTGCGCCGCCGCAGGCACGTCCCGGCGCCGCAGGCCCCGCCGGACGCGGCCCACCAGACGCACGAAGGGTCCCCACTCGGACCCGAAGTCACGCTCCAGGCGGGCGCGCAGCGCGGAGGCCAGAAAAGGGCTCTCTCCGGACGTCGAGATCGCGATCAGGAGGGGGTCGCGGTCAACCACGGCGGGGGCGATGAAGCGGCAGCGGGAGGGCACGTCGACCACGTTGAGGAGCACGCCCAGGCGCTCTGCCTCCTCCCAGGTGCGCTCGTTGACCTCGGCCTCCCCGCTGGCGTCGACGGCGAGCCGGAAGCCGGCCAGGAGCCCCTCGCGGTGCGTGGGCGCGCGGACGACCGCCGCGCCCGCGCGGCGGAGGGCGGCCGCCTTCTCGCCGGCCAGGCGCCCCCGCCCGATCACGAGGCAGCGCTGCCCGCGCAGGTCGAGGAAGACGGGGAAGTACCTCACGGCCTCAGGCCGGGGCCGCGGCGGGGCCCTCGCTCCAGTGCAGCCCGCACTCCTTGACCGCATCCGGCTCCCACCACCATCTGCCCGCACGCTGCGCCTCCCCAGGCGAGGTGGGGCGCGTGCAGGGCGCGCATCCGATGGAGGTGAAGCCGCGCCCGTAGAGGGGGTGGACGGGGACGTCGCGCCGGCGGGCGTACTCCCAGACCTGGGCCCCCGTCCAGCGGGCCAGGGGCGCCACCTTCATGATGCCCCCGTGCAGGCGGTCGGGCGCGGCCACGGGCACCGCCGCGCGCGTCGCCGACTGCGCCCGGCGCAGGCCCGTGATCCAGGCGTCGTGCTCGCGGAGGGCAGCTCTGAGGGGGGCGCCCTTGCGCACCTCGCAGCAGAGGCGGCGCAGGCGGACCGCCTCCCGGAAGAGGTCGGGGCCGTGCGTCGAGGCCATCTCCAGGACGGCCGCCGGGTCGGGGCGCAGGACCCTCATCTGGACGGGGTACCGAAGGGCCACCGTCTCAAACATCTGGAGGGTCTCCAGGGGCAGGCGCCCCGTGTCCAGGGTCAGCACGGTCAGCCCCGGGCGGATGCGCGAGGCCATGTCGATGAGCACGCAGGACTCGATCTGGAAGCTCGCCACCAGGGCCGGGCGCTCGTGCCCCTCCAGCGCCCACGCCAGGATCTCCTCCGCTGACGCCGACTCCAGGTTCACGCCGGCGCCCCGAAGCGCTCGCCGAGGCGCGCCACGCCCGCCTCGTGGCACCAGTCCCCGAAGGCCTGCCCCGGCCGCCTCTCTGACACGAAGGCGGCCAGCGGGCCGCCCAGGAGCCCGGGGATGGCGTCGAGGGGGACGTTGTGCGCGAAGAGCTCGTTGAGGCGGGTGCCCTGGAAGTCTCCCCCCAGGTAGACGTCGTACTTGCCCAGCGTGGTCCCCACGAAGCCGACGTCGCCCAGGTAGGGGCGGGCGCAGCCGTTCGGGCAGCCCGTCATCCGGAAACTGATCGGCTCTTGGCCCAGGCCCAGCTCGGCGGCCAGCGCGGCCAGGCGCCTGATCAGCTCCGGCATGACCCGCTCCGCCTCGGCCACGGCCAGGCCGCAGGTCGGCCAGGCCGGGCAGGCCATGGAGTGACGGAGCGCGAGGGGCAGGCGGGCGGCGGGCTCCACGCCGTGCCCCTCCAGGAGGGCGTCGACGCCGGCCCGGTCCTGGGGCCGGAGCCCTGAGAGGATGACGTTCTGCTGGGGGGTGAGGCGGACCCCCGGGCGCAGGCGCTCGACCAGGGCGCGGAGGGCGGAGCCCAGGCGCGAGGCCCCGGCGTCGCTGATGCGCCCGTTCTCGACGTGGACGCCCAGGTAGAGGCGACCCTCGCCCTGCTCGTGCCATCCCAGGTGGTCGCAGACAGGGTCCCAGGCGAGCGGGCGGGAGGGCCCCAGCTCGGACCCGAGCCGCTCTTGGACCTCGCCCTTGAACCAGGCCAGGCCGCGCTCGTGGAGGAGGTACTTGAGCCGGGCGTGGCGGCGGTCGCCGCGGTTCCCGTAGTCCCTCTGGACCGAGAGCACAGCCCTCGCCGCGGCGACGGCGTCGTCGCCCGCCACGAAGCCCAGCGGGCGGGCCACGGCCGGGAAGGTGTCGGGCTTGTTGTGGGTCCGGCCGAGGCCGCCTCCGACCAGGACCTGGAAGCCGGCCAGCTCCCCGTCGGGGGCGCGGCACGCGACCAGCCCGAGGTCGTTCGCGTAGACGTCGACACAGTTGTCTCCCTCCAGGGCCACGCCCGTCTTGAACTTGCGGGGGAGGTAGCGGTCCCCGTAGAGGGGGTCGGGGGCGGCCCCCGCCCCGGGCGCCGGCTCGCCGTCCAGCCAGATCTCGTGATAGGCGCCCGCCGACGGGGCCAGCGCGGCCACCAGTCGGGCGAGGACGGCGGCGACCTGGGCGCGGAACCCGTCGCACGCCGGCGCCGGGCAGGACATGATGTTGCGCTCCACGTCGCCGCAGCCCCCCAGCGTCGTCAGGAGGGCCTCGTTGATGGCCCGGATGCTGGAGCGCAGGTCGCCCTTCAAGACGCCGTGGAGCTGGAAGTCCTGGCGCGTGGTGACGCGGAGGGTGCCGTCGCCCCACCTCTGCGCGATGGCGTCGTGCGCGAGGTAGGCCTCGGGCGACACGACGCCGCCCGGGATGCGCGTCCTGACCATCATCTGGTGGTGCTTGTCGAGGCCCCGGGCGCGCGCCTCCCGGCGCCGGTCCCGGTCGTCCTGCTGGTAGACGCCGTGGAACTTCAAGACCTGGACCGCCTCCTCGCTGAAGCGGGGCGTGTCGAGCCCAAGCTCCTGCGCGAGGGTGCCCCTCAGGCCCCGGGAGGCGGCCTTGACAGCCTCCACCTTCGACATCCCGTCCAGGCCCGCCGTGCAGCCGCAGGTGTTGCACACGGGGTCAGCCCCGGGCGCGCGCGAAGAGCGCGTGAGGCGCTTGCAGACGGTCGCGGTCGGCGGTCGGGTGAAGGTTCATGAGGCGTGCTCCTGCGGGCGAGGCGGGCGCGAGAGGGCCCGCGCTGAAGGTGATCGCGGGCCGGTGG
>JBOHUY010000263.1:0-1624 GCA_050735015.1 Candidatus Dormibacterales bacterium
GCTCGGAGGATGGGGCGCGGCGCCGCGGCCGCCGGAGACGATGCTCTGCTGGACGCCGGCGCCGCTGGTCTCGGCCACGTGCAAATAGTTACTCGCCATGGGCGCCGCCACCGGCCGCTGCGTTCCGTCTGGCCGGTAGACGCCGAAGTGCTCGACGCCCATCCCCGGCAGGGCGGTCCAGTAGTCGTTGAGCGTCCACCACAGGGCCGCCCCGACGTAGCCGTGGGGTCGGGTTCCCCAGCGGGCGTGGAGCGCGCGATAGGTGCGCCTGAAGACCACCTCCTGCAGCTGCGCCTCGGCGGGATTGTCGGCCCAGCGTCCGAACTCCAGGATCATGATCGGCTTGCGGGGGTAGGTCGCGTGGCCCGCCGCGAGCGCCTTGAGGGTCGCCCCCTCGATGCCGGCGCCCCCATAGAAGACCCCATAGTAGAACGTGTAGCCAGCCACATCCAGCGGCCCGCTGGTGGGATCGGAGGGGTCGGAGCCGTACATCGCCTGGCCCGTAAGCCGGGTGCCGTCGACGCGGTGGTCGAGGTCGTTCAGGGTCTTCATGGCCTGGGTCCGAATCGGCCCGCCGGTGGATTCGTTGGCGAAGCCGTGGAAGAGCACGGACGGGTGATTGAAGTCGCGCAGGTCCATCTCGGCAAGCATCTGTTGGGGGATACCCCGGCCCATGGCCAGGGTCAAGGTCTGGGGCGTGTTGTGCGTCAGCGGTATCTCCTCCCAGATGGCGAACCCCATTCGGTCGGCCAGCATCAGCAGTTGAGGGCTGGCGGGGGTGTGGCCGGTACGCAAGAGGTCCGCGTGCACCGCGCGAGCCTGCTCCAGGACCCGCTCCCAGTCTGCCGGGCTGGGATGAGGTCCCCCGCGGACCGAGTCAGGGCCCGGCCGGGGAGGCCAGACCCGCTCGTCCTGGACGGAGACGCCGACGAATGACGTGGGGGCGCCGTTCAGCAGCAGGCGGGGGTGACTGGGATCGACCTGGATGGTCCGGAGTCCGTAGGTCGTGTAGAAGGTGTCCTGGTGCGATACCAGGGCAGGGCTCGCCGGGGCGGTGATGGCGCCCGGGCTCAAGGCGGCGGCCGGGCTGGCGGCGGCCGGCGACGCCGAGGCGGGGCTGGGACTGAGGCCCGGGCTGGAGAGCGGCGCGGGAGTGCTGCCGCCGAGGCGGATCCGGAGCACGTAGAGCGCGGGCAGGGCGGGCGTCCAGGGGTAGGCGCCGGAGAGGACGAAGGTGAATTCGTAGGAGGCGACGGCGCC
Source organism: Candidatus Dormibacterales bacterium (assembly GCA_050735015.1). GTDB lineage: Bacteria > Chloroflexota > Dormibacteria > Dormibacterales > Dormibacteraceae > JBOHUX01. Next base: position 1,261 of record JBOHUY010000263.1, read on the forward strand.
GGGACTGAGCCCGATCGACGTGATGGTCTCGCGGGCGATCGGGGTGGAACCCGGCGGCACCAGGCTGGTGGGGTCCGGGTTGAGCAGGTCGGCCGCGGTCACCTGGGCGGGGAGGATATCGGCCTCCAGGGTGCCGTTCTGGACCGGCTGGGAGGAGTGGTTGCGCACCACCACGGTGACGTCGGCCGCGTCGAGGTGCGGCACCACCTGCGCCCGCACCACCGAGAGCTGATCTCCCGCCTCCAGCCAGACCGGTCCGGTGATGCCGCCGTATTCCCACCAGTCGGCCAGCCCCCAGGGAACGATGTCCAGCCGGGTCCCCGGCGGCGGCAGGTCGACCCTGACGGCGAGGGCGTTGGTGGCT
>JBOHUY010000264.1:0-1597 GCA_050735015.1 Candidatus Dormibacterales bacterium
CTCCAGCAGGGCGGCCTGAGGCTCGACGGTGAGAAGCTGGAGGAGGACCGCGAGGTGGCCGACGGCGAGATGCTGCAGGCGGGCCGGAGGCGGTTCGCCCGGGTGAGGCTCCGGTAGAATGGGCGAAAGCATGTTCGGAGGGTGTTGAGCGGGTGTCTGGTCATTCCAAATGGGCGGGGATCAAGCACAAGAAGGCGGTCGTGGACGCGCGCCGGGGGCAGGCCTTCACGCGGCTTTCGCGGGAGGTGACCATCGCCGCCCGCGAGGGCGGGGGCAGCCCCGACGGCAACTTCCGCCTGCGCCTCGCCATCCAGAAGGCGCGGGAGGCCAACATGCCCGCCGACAAGATCGATGCCGCCGTCAAGCGGGGCACGGGCGAGCTGGCCGGGGAGCGGCTGGAGGAGCTCCGCTACGAGGGGTACGGGCCCGCCGGCGTGGCCATCATGGTCGACGTCGTGACAGACAACCGCAACCGCACCTCGGCCAGCCTCCGCCACATCTTCTCCAAGCACGGCGGCAACCTCGGTGACTCCAACTCGGTGGCCTGGATGTTCGACCGCAAGGGCGTCCTCGAGGTCGAGGCCGGGGGTGGCGCCGAGGAGGCCGGGCTGGCCGCCATCGAGGCGGGGGCGGAGGACGTCAGGGTCGACGGGCGGTCTTTGGAGGTCACCACCGGGCCGGGCGAGCTGGAGGCGGTCCGAGAGGCGGTCCGGGCCCTCGGCGCGGCCGTGGAGAACGCCGAGGTCACCATGCAGCCGCGGACCAGCGTCGTGGTCGAGGAGGACAAGGCCGCGGCCGTCCTCCGCCTCCTGGAGGCGCTGGAGGAGGACGACGACGTCCAGCAGGTCTACGCCAACTTCGACATCCCCGCAGAGGTCCTTGAGCGCATCTCAGCCCAGGTCTGACCAGGTTAAGGGATCTCGCGACCCCCTTCCGGGCCGGTGTAGGCTGCTGGGAACATGGCCCCTGCCGCCAGGCTGATCCTGGGGGTCGACCCCGGTCTCGCCAGCACCGGGTACGGCCTGGTTGAGGGCGGTGTCCGCGTCGTCGACTGCGGCACCATCCGCACGGGGCCCGCGGCCGCGGGCGTGCGGCTGCTCGCCATCGCCGACGCCATCGACGCTCTCCTCGCCCGCCATAGCGTCGACGAGGCGGCCCTGGAAGAGCTCTTCTTGGGCCGCAACCGGACGAGCGCGATAGGCGTGGCCGAGGCGAGGGGGGCCGTCCTGATGACGCTGGCCCGGGCCAAGGTCACCGCCTACGAGTACAAGCCGAGCCAGGTCAAAGCGCTTCTGACCGGGTACGGCGCGGCGGGCAAGCAGCAGATGGCGAAGATGCTGCAGGCGCAGGTGCGGGGGGCCCGGCCGGACATGGACGACCACGCCGTGGACGCCGTCGCCATCGCCCTCTGCCACGCGCGGACGCGGGCGGTGCGGCTGGCGGCGCCGGCCGCCTCGTGATCGGCTACCTGCGGGGCGCGGTCGGCCGCCTCGGCCCCGACCACGTGGTGGTGGACGTGGGCGGCGTCGGCTACCTGGTGGCGGTGCCGGCGGGCGTGCGCGCCGGCCTGCCCCCGGCGGGGCAGACGGTCGAGCTC
>JBOHUY010000265.1:0-2822 GCA_050735015.1 Candidatus Dormibacterales bacterium
CGCCGTGGCGGCCCGGCGGGCGCCCCCGGACCCTCGGCCACGGCCTCGGCGAAAAAGCGCGCGACCGCCCACTGGTAGGGCGCGACAAGGGCCAGGATGGATTCTTTGAGGGGGTCGTCGAGGGCTCCCGCCTCCTCGCGCAACCGCAGCAGGAGCTGCCGCGTGGCCTCGGCGTCGTCGAGCGCGCGGTGCGGGCGCGGGTGCTCGAGGCCCAGCTCGGCGGCCAGGAGGGGGAGGCTGTGGCTGGGGGCGCCGGGCATGAGGATGCGAGCCAGGTGGAGCGTGTCGAGCATCTCCAACCCCTCGCTCCAGTACCCCGCCGCGCGCAGGAAGTCGACGTCCAGGACGGCGCCGTGCCCGACCGGGCGGCGACCCCGCAGGAAGTCGGCCAGCCGCCGCAGCGCGGTCTCCGGGGGCTCGGCCCCGGCCAGCTCGCCGGGGCCGATGCCGGTCAGGTCCAAGACCGGCTTGGGGACGGGGCGGCCGGGGTCCACCATGGCGTGACAGGTGTCGACCACGCGCGCTGCCGTGAACGCGACCGCCCCCAGCTCGATGACGCGGTCGCGCTGGGGGTCGAGGCCGGTCGTCTCCAGGTCCAGGGCTGCGTATTCGAGCATGCGGTGAGGCCGGGCGTGCGGGCGGTCAGATTCTATTCCCGAGGTGGGCGCCAGAAAGCCGGGCGGCGGCGCGTTAACCCTTCCGGTCCCGATGCTTGCCGAAACCGTCAGCGCGCCCGCCACGCTCGAGGACCTCCATCTCCACCGCGATCTCGTCGCGGGCCTCGCGCTGAGGACGCTGGCCTTCTACGGGCAGCTGAGCGGGGCGGGGCTGGAGGACAAGCTCGGCCTCCCCTTCGAGACCTTCGGCGATCTCATCGAGGAGTTCCAGCGCAACCAGCTGGCCGACTCCGGCGGCTACAGCTCGGATGCCGGGCTGGAAAGCCGGCCCATCCCCGTCCGGCTCACGTACGTGATCAGCAACGCGGGGCGGGCCCGGGCCGCGGAGATGGGAGCGGTCGGGACCCGGTACCTGGGGCCCTGCCCCATCACTTTCGAGGACTACGTGGAGCTGGTCGCCTCGCAGATGACCGAGAAGCTCGAGATCACCGACGAGGCGCTCCGCGGCGCCCTGGAGCACCTGGAGCTGGAGCAGCACGTCATCGACCAGATCGGCGGCGCCATGATCTCCCGGGCCTCGCTCTTCATCTTCGGCGCCCCGGGCAACGGCAAGAGCACCATCACCGAGCGCATGGCTCGCCTTCTGGGCGCCCCCATCGAGGTCCCCCACGCCGTCGCCGTGGGGGACGAGGTCGTCCGCGTCCTGGACCCCGTCTACCACCGGGCGGGCGACTGCGAGCAGCCCGCGGACAGGCGCCTGGCGCGGGTGCAGCGCCCCGTCGTCACCGCCGGGGGCGAGCTCAAGATGGGCCAGCTGGAGCTCACCTACGACAGGCAGAGCAGCCACTACGAGGCGCCCCTCCAGTGGAAGGCGAACGGGGGGGTCCTGGTCATCGACGACTTCGGCCGCCAGGAGGCGCCCGCCATGCGCATCCTCAACCGCTTCATCGTGCCCATGGAGAAGGGATTCGACTACCTGGACCTCTCCGCCTCGGGGCGGAAGATCACCCTGCCCTTTTTGTGCCAGATCGTCTTCTCCACGAACATCTCGCCCGCGGAGCTTGTGGACGAGGCCTTCCTGCGCCGGATGGCCTACAAGGTCGGGGTGCGCAACCCTACCCCCGAGGCCTTCGGCCGCATCCTCGAGTACGAGTGCGAGCGCAACGGGATCGCCTTCGACGCCCGCAGCGTGCCCTACCTGATCCAGCTCTTCGGCCGCCGGCCCCTGCGCGGCTCCCACCCCAAGCAGGTGGTCTCGCGGCTGGTCGACCTGGCCGCCTTCCGCCGGCAGACTCCCAGCCTCTCCCCCCAGAGCCTCCGCGAGGCCTTCGACGCCTGCTTCAACCCGGAGCTGGGCGGGGGCGAGGACGAGGACTGGGCCACGCCCCACGCGCCCGGGAGCAACGGCACCCGCCACTAAAAGCACCCGGTGGCCGGCTCAGAGCTCCAGGATGGGGTCCAGCCGTCGGAGCCCCTCCTCCAGGCCGGCGAAGGCGCCCCGGCTCGCCTCCGGCATAAGCTCGGCGATGCGCAGCATGATGGCGTCCGAGGCCTCCTGGAAGCCCACCCGGCGGCCGTCCGGCCACCGGGGCAAGACCTTGAAGGCTCGCCCGTAGACGAGCTCCACCTGGGAGCGCCGGGGCAGGAAGGCGCCCTTCGGGAAGCAGCGCTCGGTCCCGATCGCGGCGACCGGCAGCACGGGGGCCCCCGAGCGCAGGGCCAGGAACCCCGCCCCCGGCTCGGGCCTGCGCAGGCGGCCGTCCTCGACGCGGGTCCCCTCCGGGTAGACGACCACCGCTTGCCCGGCGGCGAGAAGGGCCAGCGCCCGCCGGATGGCGGCGCGGTCCGCAGTGTGGCGGACGACCGGGAAGCACCTGTAGCTCTTGAACATCCAGGGTTTGAAGCCGCCCCCCTCGAAGTACTCGGCCTTGGCCATGCTCCAGCTGTCGGGCCGGGGCAGGAAGGCGGGCACGAGGGGAGGGTCGGCGTTGGAGGCGTGGTTCCCGCAGACGATGAGGCCGCCGGTCCGGGGGGCGCTCTCGCGGCCTCTCACCGTGAAGAGGCCGACCAGGTACGTGCGGGCGATGAAGCGCACCAGCCAGCGCATGAACGCATAGCGCGTCACCCCCGGGCAGGCCCCCCGATGGCGGCCACGACCGCCGCCACGACCTCCTCCAGGCCCATGCCATCGGAGTGGACCACGAC
>JBOHUY010000266.1:0-4416 GCA_050735015.1 Candidatus Dormibacterales bacterium
TGCGCGGGCAGCCCTCGACGTCGCGGGTCTTCGAGGAGCTGGCCCGGGGCGCCCGCTCGCTCCTCGGGTGTGACTTCGCCGCCGTCCTGCTGAGGGCCGAGCCCAGCCGGGGCTGGGCGCCCGTCGCCATCGACGACGGCGGCGCCGCCCAAGGCCCGCCCCACGTCACCCCCGAAGTCCGCTTCCCGGCCCAACCGGAGACCGCCCTCGGGCGCGTGGTGAAAAGCGGCCTCCCGGCCTGGGAGCGCGACCTCACGGGCGCCGAAGGCCCGGACCGCGGGCTGGCCAAGGCCCTGGGGGTGCGCTCGCTGGGGGTTCTGCCCGTCATCTGCGAGGGGGTCGTGTACGCGGCCCTGGCGGTCGGATGGGAGAGGCCCGGCGTGCCGGGGACGGGCTCGGACCGCGTCCCCACCGCGGTGCTGGCTGAGGCGCTGGCGGAGCACGCAGGCGTCACGTTGGAGCTGGTCGTGCTCCGGACCGAGTTCGAGGAAGGGGGCCTCAAGGCCGAGGTCTCGGCCCGGGCGGAGGGCGCGGAGGCGCTCCACCGCATCGCCGCCGAGATCGCCGGCCGCAGCGACGTGGCCCGCATCGCGGGCGACGCCGTGCAGGCGCTGCTCGACCTCTACGGCGCCCAGGCGGGCGCCTTCTACCTCGCCAACGACGACGGCACCATCCGCAACCTGGTCCACTCCGGGGTCTCCGAGTCCGCCGTGGAGGAGCTGAACAGGATCTTCACCGGCCGGCACCGGCGCCTCTTCCAGGACATCCGCAGCCAGGTCGTGCAGCTCTCGGCCGGGGACCGGCGGGCGCCGCTCAGGCGCTTTCTCAAGGACTACGGCATCGCCAGTCTGGTCCGGGTCCCGGCCGCCTCGGGGGGGCGCGTGATCGGCTCCCTGGTCCTCTTCCACTCCCAGCCCCGCGTCTACCGGCTCGACGAGCTCGCCCTCCTGGAGGTCTTCGCCATCCAGGTCGCGGGCGGCATCCGGCTCGCCCGCGCCTACTCGGACCTGGAGGAGACCCACCGCCAGCGCGAGGCCTTCCTGGCCGTCATCTCCCACGAGCTCCGCCATCCCGTGGCGGCCATCTCCACCATCGCCGACGCCCTCGCCGACACCCCCGGCCTGGGGGCGCGGGAGCGGCGGGCTCTGGACGGGCTCCGGGCCCAGGCCCACCACCTGACCTGGATGGCGGAGGAGGTCCTGCAGGTGGCGCGCCTCGAGACCGGGATGCTGAAGGCGAGGTTCTCCCGCGTGGACCTGGGGGCCCTGGTCGAAGACCTCATCCGGCAGTCCCCCGACCAGGAGCGGGTCCGCTACCGGCCCCCCCAAGCCCGCATGGTCGTGGAGGCCGACGCCGAACTCGTCGCGCGCGCCTTCGACAACCTCGTGCGCAACGCCATCAAATACTCGCCCCCCGGCAGCCCCGTCGCCGTCCGCGTCGCCCCCGAAGGTGGCATGACCCGCCTGGACGTGACCGACGCCGGCGTCGGGCTCGAGCCTGAGGAGCTGGACAAGCTCTTCCGCAAGTTCGGCCGCATCCTCAACGAGCGCACCGCGGGCACGACCGGGGTCGGCCTCGGGCTCTACCTGACCAAGCTCCTCATGGAGGCCCACGGCGGGACCGTGACGGTGCAAAGCGCAGGAGCCGGCAGGGGATCAACGTTCTCATTGTTGCTGCCACGTGGCTGACAGATTCCGCGACACCACACCGAGCCCGACCGGCGAGAGGATGGGCGTCATGATCGTCGAGGACCACCAGGTCCTCGCCGAAGGCCTCGAGCTCTCGCTCGAGCGGCACCACGACCTCGAGGTCGTGGGGCTGGCCGGGACCGTGGCCCAGGCCGTCGAGATGGCCCGGGCCAAGCGTCCCCGCGTCGTCCTCATGGACTACCACCTGCCCGACGGGACGGGCGCCGGCGCCGCCGCCGCCATCCGCCGCGAGGTCTCCGACGTGGCCGTGGTCATGCTCAGCGCCGACACCAGCGACGAGGCCATGATGGCGGCAATCGAGGCCGGCGCCTGCGGCTACCTGGTCAAGTCGGAGGCGGCGGCCAAGGTTGTGGAGGCGGTGCGGCGCGCCGCCGAGGGGGAGATGCTGATCCCGGTCGGAGTGCTGGCCGGGCTCCTCGCCCGCCAGCGGCAGCGCGCCCAGGAGGCGGCCGAGCGCGACCGTTTGCTGGGCCAGCTGACGCCGCGTGAGCGGGAGATCCTGAACCTCATGGCCCGCGGCCTCGACAACTGGGCCATCGCCGACCGCCTCGTGATCAGCTTCACGACCGTGCGCGGCCACGTCCAGAACGTCCTCGAGAAGCTGGGGGCGCACTCCAAGCTGGAGGCGGTCGCGCGCGCGAGCGAGGCGGGCCTCTTCGACACCGCGGTGCCGGCGCCCGCCTCGCCCCACTCCGCGCCCCGCTGACAGGGCTTTAGCCCCGCCCGGGCGCGGCCTCGACCGGTCAGGCCGGCCTGACGATCGCCTGGTCCTCCAGGAGCGCCTGGAGCCGCCTTACGACGGGGCTGGCGCCGTCGCCCTGGGTCAAGCTGAACGAAGGCACCTCGACCACCGCGGGGGCGGCCGGCTGGGTGTCGTAGACGGAGGGCTCCGCCGCCGGCGGGGTCCCGAAGTCGGCAGGAACGGTGACGGACGCGAAGACCGGGGGCGCGGGCGGGTTGAAGTCCATCACCGGCCGAGGGGGCCGCTGAGACTCGGGGGCCGCCTGGGGGGGAACGGCGGTGCGGCGCTCGATGGCCCGCTTGACGCCGTCCTCGACCGCCTGCAAGTGGAGGTCTCCCCGGGGCAGCGCCGCGTCGATGGCCCGCTGCCGGGCCGAGGCCACCTCGGCCTCCCAGACCTTCCAGGCCAGCTCGCGGCAGGTGGCCATCGACCGGCATGCGGCCCAGGCCCGCTCCTCGAGCGTCCAGGTGTCGCGCGCGCCCGGGCCCGCGACAGCGTTCTCGTGCGCGGCCGACCAAGCCCCCATGGCCGTGACCCAGGCCTGGTGTGCGGCCGTGTACATCGATTCGATCCGATCTGTGGTGTCGACCCGCTCGTCGCCGGTCGCGGGTGTCTGAACCATCTGCTCCCACTCCTCCTTGTCGATTTGCCGTCGAGCTCTCGGTGACGCCGCCCCGACGCCGGGATGCCGCCCCCGAGAGGGTGATGGCCACGTTAGGGCCCGCACGCGGGGCTGACACCACGCGCGTGCACCGATCCCGACACGTGCAAGTGCAGGGGGTGGATTCGCTGCACCGGCATGCCGCCGTCGGGGCGGGGTCTCGGTAGCGTCTCCGGTGATCCCAGGAGGTCGCCCTCAAGGCCTGGGACGGCCGGCAGACGGCCGGGCCGGCGGCGATCCGCGAGAAAACCAAAGAAACCGGGAGGTAGCTTCAAAGGTGGACAACTTCAAGAAGGTGATGGCGGGGCTGATCACGATCGGCGCCCTGCTCGCGCTCACGGGCGCGACCATGGCCAGCTTCAACGCCGTCACCACCAACCCGTCGAACGTCTTCGCCAACGGCACGGTGACCCTGACCGACGTGGCCGGCACCGTCATCGCCGGCTCTGACTGCACCGTGGCCACCACCGGCGGTGTCTGCGCGACCCTGTTCGGCACCGGCAACACGGGCTTCAAGCCGGGCGGCCCGGACGCCGCCAACACGGCCACCATCACCTACAAGGGCAGCCTCTCGACCAGCAGCTTCGTCATGTACGCGAGCAACTACACCTCCAAGGCCGCCGGCAGCGCGGCCTCCTGCACAGCCGCCAACCCCGCCTCCGCCCTCGACCTCCAGGTCGCCGTCGGCCCCAGCGCCGGCAGCGAGACGGTCGTCTACCCGGCGCAGTCGGCGGTCCTCTCGGGCGGTCTTGCCTCAGGCACCTCCTACACAACGCTCAACGTCGCCGCCCTGCCGGCGGCCATCTCGAGCGGGACCACCTGGACGCTCTTCCGGTACGCGGGGGGCTCGCTCAGCAGCCAGCAGGTGGCCGTGTCCGCGAACGCGGTCGCGGGCGCGACCAGCCTTACGGTCACGAGCTTTGCGGCCAACGCCGCCTACCCAGCGGGCACGCAGGTCCTGCCCGGCGGCGGCTACGGCACGCTGAGCGGCTTCAGCGCCAGCTACAGCGGGTCCGGGACCGGCCTCACGCTCAACGGCGGCTCCAACGGCGCCGGCGCAGCCGGGGTGTGGAACACCAACGACAGCTCGGTGTTCGACCTCAGGGCCCACCTGGACTCGGGCGCGGACAACACCTACCAGGGCTGCCAGTCGCAAGCCGACCTCGACTGGTACGCACAGGCGTAGGACCGTGCTGGCCCTCGTAAACCAGCGAAGTGGGGACCCGGCGGAGCTCGAAAGCTTCGCCGGCGTCCGCGCCCCGGCCCGGCCGGACCCCGACCGGGCCGCACTCGAGGGCCTCGTC
>JBOHUY010000267.1:0-6213 GCA_050735015.1 Candidatus Dormibacterales bacterium
GCGCTGGCCCGCGCCGGCGCCCTCGCCGATCCCGCCGCCCCCGCCGTGCTCAACCGCATGAGCCTGGTCCTCTTCGTGCTCGCCCGCTTCCAGGAGGCGCGGGAGGGGTCCCCCGGCAGGCGCGCCAAGGAGGGGTCCCGCCCGCCTTGACCGAACGCGCCAACATGGTTCCTCCCGGCCCCCGCCGCGCCTAAACTGGGGACCACCCCCATGCTCGACCTGGCCATCGGCATCGCCGCCCTCGCGCTGATCGCCTATTCGGCGCTCACCATCGCGCTCTGCCGCCACCTGTTCGTGCCCCCCCGCCCGAGCTTCCTGGACGACTTCACGTTCACGCCCTGGGAGTTCGGCGCCGACTACGAGGAGGTGGACCTCGTCACCAGCGACGGTGTCAACTTCGGGGCCTGGTTCTTCAGGCAGTCGGGCTCGCCCCAGGCGGTCGTGGTCAGCGGGGGCCACAAGGGCCAGCGCCAGAGCGTGCTGGGGATCGCGGTGGGGCTCTGGAGGAAGGGTTTCAACGTGGTCGTCTACTCCTACCGGGGCATGCCCGGGAGCGACAGGGCCACCATCACGATGGGCCTCAAGGAGGTCAACGAGCTCCAGTCCGCGATCGCGTTCGCGCGCCGCCGCATCCCCGACGCCCGCATCGGGCTGCTGGGGTACTCGATGGGCGCGGCGGTGTCCATGCTGGCGGCGGCGGGCGAGCCCTCCGTGCAGGCCCTCGTCCTGGACAGCCCCTTCGCCGACCTGCGCACGATCATCCACCACCACGTGCGGCGCTTCACGCTGCTGCCCGGCCGGCCCTTCACGGCCGCGGCCGGCCTCTGGCTGCGGCTGCGCACCGGGGCCCGACTCTCGGAGTGCGCCCCCATCGAGGTCCTCTCCGCGCTCGAGCCGAGGCCTCTTTTCTTCATCCACGGGGGAGCCGACACCTTGACCCCGGTCCAGCACTCGCGGCGCCTCTACGAGGCCTACAGAGGACCCCGCGAGATCTGGATCGAGCAGGGCGCCCCCCACACGGGCGCCTACTTCGCCGACCGTTCCCTCTACGTGGAGAGGGTGGCGGGATTCTTCGCCCGCCACCTGGGCCTGGCCCGGACGAGCACGCTGAGGCTCCTGGACGAGGCCGAGGCCACCGGCGAGGTCTCCTGACCATCACGCTCACGGTCGGCGGTTAGCAGGCGGCCTACCCGCCGGGGGGCACCGCGGGTAGGTTGCCCTGAGTGGCGCGCCGGTGGGAGAGGGCCGACGAGGGGGACCTCCTGGGCGCGGTCCTGGGGGGTGCGGCCCGGCGGCTGGCCGGCCGGCCCCTGGCCGATCTCTTGGAGGCAGACGTGCGCGCCCTCGCCGAGGCCGGCCTGGACGCCACCTCGCGGGCCCGGCTGATGGCGGTGGCCGAGATCGCGCGCCGCCACCAGCCGGCGTCCCTTCCGCCGCCCGCCGTGACCGCCCCCCGGGACGCGCTTCAGCACCTGGGCCCGCTTCGCCTCCGGCCCAAAGAGGCGCTCTGCGTGCTCCTGCTCGACTCGCGCATGTGCGTGATCGGACTGGCGCCCGTCGCCGAGGGGTCGCTGGCGCACGTCGCCGCCACCCCCCGGGAGGTCTTCGCCCCCGCTCTCGCCGCGGGCGCCTCCGCCCTCCTCATGGCCCACAACCACCCCTCCGGGCAGGTCGAGCCGAGCGCCGAGGACCTTGAGTTCACGCGCTCCATGGTGCAGGCGGGGCGCCTGCTCGAGGTCCCCGTCGTGGACCACCTGGTGGTGGCCCGCCGCGGCTACTTCAGCCTGCGCGAGGCGGGGCTCATGTGACCTCGCGTCGAGGGCACCGGAGGGGAGCCCTGACCGCGGTTGCGACCACCGCTCGCGGCCGTGCTCGGTTGGCGCCGGCTCGCGCCCGGCGCGCGCCGCGGGGGCGGCCCGGGACGTGACCGGGCTGTGCCCCCGCGCGTATGAGTAGGTGTGGCGGAGTTGACTTCAGAGGGCTCTACATATAATCGACCCGTGCCTGGGGGCGGCCGGTGAGCCGGCAGGTGGACGCCGGGCCTGACGTCGAGGCCGTGCGTCGCGTCGCCGACGCCGTCCTCGCCAACGTCGGGCGTGCCATCGTTGGCAAGCAGGGCGAGATCAAGCTCTCTTTGATCGGGTTGCTCTGCCAGGGCCACCTCCTGATCGAGGACGTGCCCGGCGTGGGCAAGACCATGCTGGCCAAGTCGCTGGCCCGGTCGCTGGACTGCTCTTTCCGGCGCATCCAGTTCACTCCCGACCTTCTGCCCTCCGACGTGACGGGGGTCAGGATCTTCAACCAGAAGGTGGCCGACTTCGAGTTCCGGCCCGGCCCGGTCTTCGCCCAGATCCTGCTTGCGGACGAGATCAACAGGGCCACCCCCAAGACGCAGTCGGCCCTCCTGGAGGCGATGGAGGAGCGCCAGGTCACCATCGACGGCGAGACCCACGAGCTGCCGCGCCCCTTCATGGTCATGGCGACGCAGAACCCCATCGAGTACGCCGGCACCTTCCCCCTCCCCGAGGCCCAGCTCGACCGCTTCATGATGAAGGTGCGGCTCGGCTACCTGGACGTGAGGCAGGAGGCCATGCTGCTGGGGCAGGAGAAGGTGGAGTCGCCCATGGAGGAGCTCCAGCCGGTCATCTCCCCGACCGAGCTGGGGGCGGCCCAGGCCGCCGTCCGGCGCGTCTACGTCAAGCACGAGCTGAAGGAGTACATCGCGCGCGTGGTCGAGCGCACCCGCAGCAACCCGGAGGTGGCGCTCGGCGCCAGCACGCGGGGCACGCTCACCCTCTTCCGTGCCGCGCAGGCGGCGGCGGCCATCGCCGGCCGCTCCTACGTGCTCCCCGACGACGTCAAGGAGCTGGTGCTGCCGGTCCTCGCGCACCGGCTCATCCTCCGCCCCAGCGCCGAGGTGCAGGGACAGTCGGCCGGCGGCTTGCTGGCGCAGCTCCTCGACCGGGAGCACGTCCCGCAGCTCGCCTATGACGACTAGCGCCGGGCCTTCATGACCAGGGCCGTGATCGCGGCCGGGCTGGGACTGCTCTTGGTCCTCTCCTACCTGACCGGGGTCCGCATCGCCTTCGCGCTCACCTACGCGGTCATCCTCCTCATCGTGCTGGCCTGGGCCTGGCCCGCGCTGGCCGCGCGCGGGCTCCGCGTCCGCCGCACCCTCGAGTCGGGGGTGGCGGCGGTGGGCGAGACCTTCACCGAGATGCTGAGCGTGGAGAAGCCCAGCCGCGTGCCGGCCCCCTGGGTGGAGATCGTGGACGAGAGCCGCATCCCCGGCTACCAGGCCGGCCGCATCATCTCCGCCGGCCGCAAGCCCGTGCGCTGGACGGCGGTCGGCGTGCACCGCCGCCGGGGCTGGCAGACCTTCGGGCCGACCGTGGCCCGCGTGCGGGAGCCCTTCGGCCTCTTCAGCCGCGAGGTCCGCCTGCCCGAACGCACGCAGGTCCTGGTCTTCCCCCGCATCCGGCCCATGCCCGACATGCTGCTGCCGTCCACCCAGCACGCCGGGGACGCGGCCCGCCTGGGGTCCTGGGCCGACTACCCACCGGAGACGGGGGGTGTGCGGGACTATTCCCCCGGGGACGCCTACGGACGCATCCACTGGCCGCTCACGATGCGCCAGGGCCGGCTCATGAGCAAGACCTTCGAGCAGCCCCTCACGACCGACCTCTGGATCGCCCTCGACCTGCAAAGGGAGGTCCACTTCGGGGAGGGCGAGGAGTCGACCCTCGAGTACGCGGTCAGCCTGGCCGCCTCCCTGGTCGCGCAGGTCCGCCAGCGCGGCCGCATGGTGGGCCTGATGACGAACGACCGCCGCAGCACAGTGCTCGAGCCCCACCGCATGGAGCGGGACGGGGCGGGCATCCTCGAATATCTGGCCGTGGCGGAGGCGGACGGCTCCCAGCCGCTGGCGCGGGCGCTGGCCTGGGACCGCGTCCGGCGGGCGCCCCACCGCACCTTCGCCGTCATCACGCCCAGCGCCGACCACGCCTGGGTCGACGCCGTCCAGGGGGCGCGCCAGAGGGGCACCTCGCTGGTCGCCTTCTACATCGACGCATCCACGTTCGGGGCGCCGCTCAAGCCCCTCGGCTTCGACCTCGGCTCGGACGTCGACCTCTACGTCGTGCGCCAGGGTGAGGACCTGAGCCGCCTCATGAGGAGCCGCGATGCAGCGCGCCTCCTCTGAGCGCCGCCTCGTCCTGGCGCGCCGGCTCGGCCTCCCCCACGGCTGGATCGTGTCCGCACTCCTGGGCCTGCTCATGGTCCAGGTCGTGGCCAGCTCGACGGCGGCCGCGCAGTGGGTTCCGCACCCCGGGCCCCTGGTCTGGGTGGGGCTCCTGGGAGCAGCCCTGACGGGGGCCCTGGCCCTGGTGCGGCTGCCGGCCTGGCCCTTCGCCCTGGCCGCCTCGGGGGCGGCCGGCGTGGCCGTCTCCTATCGCCTGGGCATTTCCGCCGGCCCCCCCCTCGCCCCCGGGGAGCCCCTCACCCACCAGCTGGGGGCCTTCGCCGCCCTGATGGGGGACGGGCGCTTCGGCGACGCGCGCGTCTTCACCTTCCTGATCGCGCTCCTGGTCTGGGCGGTGGGGGGCTGGCTTTTGTGGTCGGTCCTGCGCTGGCGGCAGCCCCTGCCGGGCATGATCCCGGCCGCCGCCACCCTCGCCACCAACATCCTCAACTACCCGGACGGCCAGAGCGGGTACGTCTTCTTCTTCATCGTCCTGCTCCCCGCGCTCCTTCTCTGGACCTTTTACACGCGCTCGGTCGAGGCCGCCCAGGGGCTGGGCGTGCCCACCGCCGGGGACGCCCGCTGGGACTTCTGGGAGTCCGGCATCGTGGTCACGGCCGGGGTCGTGGTGGCCGGCCTCCTGCTGCCGCCCCTCTCGCTCACGGACCGCACCGTGCAGTTCGAGAACGGGGCCTTCTCGAGCTGGGCCAACCTGGTCCAGGCGCTCAACCGGCCGGTGCCCTTCGGGCCCGGCCCCGGCGGCCAGGAGTCGGTCGGCTTCTCCACCTCGGTGCACCTGGCGGGCGCGCTGGCGCGGGGCCAGGGCCTCGTGTTCACCTACGCCGTCAAGGGGGCCTACCCGCTGCCCCGCTACTTCCGGGGCGTCAACATCGACGCTCCCATCAACCTGCGCTGGGCGGCCGCCCCTGGCGGCCACTCGGTCAGCCTCGACCCCGGCTACCCGATCATCTACGCGGAGGTGGCGGGGGGGACCCAGCAGGCCTCCATCGCGGTCGACATGCTGAGGCCGCCGGCGCTCGCCTCCAACCTCGTCTTCTACCCGGGGGAGCTGGTCAGCACCACCCGCCGGGCCACCGCCAGCGGGGTCGAGGACCCGGGGGCAACGGTCAACCTGGACTCGCTGGACACCGTCGACCAGGTCCGCTTCCTCTCCCCCGCGCGCGGCAAGTACACGGTCAGCGTGGCCTACGTCTACCCGACCGCCGACCAGCTCCGCGGCGACCGCCTGCCCGACCCCGGCTGGGCCACAGCCTACGAGTCGCCCGGCGGCGTCACCTTCGGCAGCCAGGCGAGCGTGCTCGAGCCCCGGCTCCGGCAGCTGGCGCTGGCCTGGACGGCGGGGACCACCGACCGCTACAGCGCCGCCCTCGCCATCCAGGACAACCTGCGCACCTTCAAGTACACGCTCAAGCCGCCCGCGCCCCCCGTCGGCGCCGACCCCCTCGCCTACTTCCTCTTCCAGTCCAAGGCCGGCTACTGCGAGTACTTCGCGACGGCCATGGGCGACATGCTCCGCTCCATCGGCATCCCCTCCCGGCTCGTCAACGGCTTCGGCCCCGGCAAGTGGGACCCCAAGCTCAGGCGCAACGTGGTCAGGGAGTCCGACGCCCACACCTGGGTGGAGGTCTACTTCCCCGGCTACGGCTGGATCCCCTTCGAGCCCACGCCCCAGGCCGGCTACCCCGCCATCTCCCTGCGCTCGACGTCGACCGCCCTCCCGGGTGAGAACCACCAGGTCGCGCCCAGCCACGTGGTCGGGACCGGTACCCACCAGGCGGCGGGCGGCCAGCGCCAGGGCCCCGGCCTCATCGGCGCCGTCGGCCTGGGGGGCGGGGCGCCCCTCCAGATCCCCCTGGCCGTGGCCGTGCTCCTGGTCGCCCTCGCCCTTCTCGCCGGGGCCCGCTACCTGCGGCCGCGGACGGCGGGCGCGGCCTGGCGCCGCGCCACCGGGC
>JBOHUY010000268.1:0-7825 GCA_050735015.1 Candidatus Dormibacterales bacterium
CTCCGGCTCGCCGCCCCGGGACTGGACCCAGCCCTCCCCCTCCACGACGTGGAGCACCTGGCCCCCGGCGTGGCTGTGCCAGTGGTTGCGGACGCCCGTCTCGAAGTGGACCAGCGCCACCCCGACGCCGCTCACGGGACCGGCGGAGTGGAAGGCGAATGAGGAGGCGGCACCGGTGAAGTGGGCGCCCTCCAGGGGGCTCTCGAGGCTGGAGGCTTGGGATGGGCTCGTGATCCTCATGACCAGGATCCTACCGGGCCTCGACGGCGGGCGCGCCCGCTCCGGGGAGGAGCGCGACGGCGTCGATCTCGAGCCTGGCGCCCGGCACCGCCAGCGCGGCGACTTGGACCAGCACGCTCGCCGGGCGGTGCTCGCCGAACCGGCGGCGGCGGACGGCGTTGACGGCGGGGCGGTCGGACATGGCGGTCAGGTAGACGGTCACCTTGACCACGTCCGCCAGACGGGCCCCGCCGGCGTCGAGGGCGGCCTCCAGGTTCGTGATGACCTGCTCGGCCTGGGCGCCGGCGTCGTCGCCCCCCACCAGCATGCCGTCCTCGCCGGTCGCCATCATGCCCGACACCCAGAGCCAGCCCCCGGCCAGGACCGCGTCGGAGTAGTGCTTGGGGGGCTCCCCGGGGGGGCCCTCAAGCCGGATCCTTCTGAGACCCATCCGCGTCACCCCTCCGTCCCGGGGGCGGAGAGCGGCCGGCGGGCCGGGCGGGATTCGTCCAAGGCTCACCTCCTGAAGACCGCGGCGACCCGCGGCCGCCGGCGTGCCTTCGCAGCATAGGCGCCTTCGGGGGCCGAGCCTGGGCGCGCTGCATACTGGCCGCATGCCGACGCACCTGGTCACGCACACGGACACGGACGGCCTCGGATGCGAGGTCATCGTGAGGTCGGTGAGGGGTGCGGTCGAGGCCCGCCGCGTCGAGGTGCACGAGGTCGACGAGGTGGTGGTGGCGCTCTTCGCCGCCCTCGGCCCGGCCCCGGCCGGCGCCGAGGTCATCGTCGCCGACCACAACCTCTCGGCGGAGACGGCCGCGCAGGCTGGCCGCTTCCTGGAGGCGGGGGGCTCGGTGCGGCTCTTCGACCACCACCGCACGACGCTCCACCTGGCGGGGCTCGCGTGGGCGGTGGTGGACCTCGGGCGCAGCGCCACCCGGCTCTGCTTCGACGAGCTGGGCGCGGGGCCCAGGTACAGAGAGTTCGCCGAGCTGGTGGACGACACCGACCTCGGCACCTGGTCGGACCCCCGCTCCTCGGAGCTGGCGACGCTCTCGGTGAGCCTCCGGCCGGAGGTCTTCGTGGCGAGATTCCTGGAGGACCCCTCGTGCGCGTCCTGGCGCCCCGAGGAGGCGGCGCTCATCGACTGGGAGGACCGCCGCATGGCCGAGTACGTGGCCGCCTGCGAGGGTGCGGTCAGGGTCTACGAGGCGGCCGGGTCCCGTGTCGGCGTCCTCTTCGCTGAGGAGTTCAAGAACGCCGTCGCGCGGCATCTCATGGAGAAGGCCGGGCTCGACGCCGTGGCCCAGGTCAACGCGCGCACGGGCAAGGTGGGGCTGCGGGGCAACCGCAGGATCGACCTCTCCCAGGTGGCGGCGCGCCTGGGGGGCGGCGGCCACGCGGGCGCCGCCGCGCTGCCGCTGGCCTCGCTGGCCGCCGGCGCCGACCTCGAGAGCCTGCGCTCGGAGGTGGCGGCCGCGGTCCTGGGGGCGGCGCCCGAAGGCGGCCGGTGAGGGCACGAGCTCAGCCCGCGTCGGCGTCGCGCAAAGGGGGTATATAGGGAGTCGATGCGGCACAAGATCGGTCGCGACGTGGGCCTCTCGGTGCGGATGTTGGGCACCATGGTCCTGCTCGCGATCCTCTACCTCGCCTTCATCGCGGTGCTCTTCAAGCTGGGGGTGCCGCTCGCCTTCGTGATCGTGATCGCGGCCGTGCTCCTGATCGCGCAGTACTACTTCTCCGATCGGATGGTCCTGGCCTCGATCGGGGCCCGGGAGGTCTCCGAGCAAGAGGCGCCCGAGCTCCACGACCTGGTCTCGCGGCTGGCCCAGATGACGGCCATGCCCAAGCCCAAGGTGGCCGTCATCGACAGCCCGGTACCCAACGCGCTGGCGACCGGCCGCAACCCCAAGCACGCCCTCGTCGCCGTCACCACCGGCATCCTCCAGGCCCTCGAGCCGCAGGAGCTGGAGGCCGTGCTCGCCCACGAGATGAGCCACGTCATCCACCGCGACACGCGCGTCATGGCGATGGCCAGCTTCTTCGCCACCGTGGCCTCCTTCATCGTGCAGGCCGAGCTCTGGGGGGGCATGTACGGGGGCTGGGGAGGGGGCGGCTACGGCTACGGCGGCGGGGGCCGCGGCAACAACCGTGGCAACAGCTTCATCCTCGTCTTCCTGGTTTCGGCGGTGGTCTGGGCGGTCAGCTTCGTGCTCATCCAGACCCTCTCCCGCTACCGGGAGCTGGCCGCCGACCGGGGCTCCGCCCTCATCACCGGGCAGCCCTCCACCCTCGCCTCCGCGCTGGTCAAGATCAGCGGCCGGATGCAGCGCATCCCCAGCCAGGACCTGCGCCAGGTGGAGGCGGCCAACGCCCTCATGATCTTCCCGGCCGTGACCCGGGGCTCGATCGCCGAGCTCTTCTCGACCCACCCCTCGCTCGAGCACCGCCTGGCCAGGCTCCAGAAGATGGAGTCGGAGCTCTCCCGCTAGCCGGGCGCATGGGTTTTTTCGACGACCTGCTGGGGCGTACGCGGCTGCCCAAGTCCAACGAGGACAAGCTCTTCGCAATGACCACGGCGGCGGTCTCGCTGGAGGCCTCGGGCGGCCTCTCGGCGGCGGGACGGGCCGGCATCGTCTTCAAGAACCTGCCCCCCGGGCGATTCGACCAGCTCTCCCAGGACGTCCACCAGCTGGTCCAGCTTCAGGCCGGCGAGGACCAGCTGGGGGTGGAGAGCCACACCGACGAGCTGGGTTTCGACTGGATCATCGTCTCGGGGCCGGACCTGGAGGCCACGGTGGCCACCCTCCACTCGGTGGCCGACACGCTCTTGGAGCAGGGGCTGGGCGACCTCCTCCTGGCCTGCGCCTTCCGCTTCCAGCAGGAGGGACGACCGGTCTACTGGGTCTACGGGTACAAGCAGGCGAGCTTCTACCCCTTCGTGCCCTCCGCCGCCCGGACGCGGGACAACGCGGCCGAGCTGAGGCTGGCGGCGCTGGCCAAGGGCGAGCTGCCCGTGGAGCCCCTGCTGGAGCGCTGGTACGCGCTTTGGGGCATCCCCGTCTGAGCCCCCCGGCGGCCGGCCAGAGTAGGCTTGGAGGTGTCGTGACCGCACCGGCCGCGGAGCGCGCCGCCACAGCCCAGGAGGGTCCTCAATGAGCCTCATCCGCCGCATGTCGGACGTCGTCGGGGAGAAGATCAGCGCCATGCTCTCCCGTGCCGAGGATCCCAACGAGGCGCTCGACTTCGCGTACCAGAAGCAGGTCGAGTCCCTGCAGCAGGTGAGGCGCAGCGTGGCCGACGTGCTCACCTCGGAGAAGCGCCTCGAGCTCCAGGCGGCGCAGCTCCAGCAGAGCCAGTCCAAGCTCCAGGACCAGGCCAAGGCGGCCCTCGCGCAGGGCCGGGAGGACCTCGCCCGCCTGGCCCTGACCCGCTCCCAGGCCGCCCAGACGCAGCTGCAGGGCCTCTCCCAGCAGATCCAGCAGCTGAAGGACCAGGAGCAGAAGCTGGAGCTGACCGCCCAGAAGCTTCAGGCCAAGGTCGACTCCTTCAGGACCCAGAAGGAGACGATCAAGGCCCAGTACTCGGCGGCCGAGGCCTCCACCAAGATCGGCGAGGCGGTCACGGGCCTTTCCGAGCAGATGGCGGACGTGAGCCTCATGGTCGACCGCGCCCAAGACAAGACGACGCAGATGCAGGCGCGGGCGTCGGCCATCGACCAGCTCGTGGACACGGGCGTCCTGGACCAGATCGGCGCCGGCTCCTCCGACGACATCGACCGCCAGCTGGAGGCGGCGGGTTCGCAGGACAAGGTCGAGGCCCAGCTGGCCGCCATGAAGCAGTCGCTCTCGCTGCCGGCCGGCGCCACGCCCGCGCTGGGCTCGGGCCGCATCGTGGTCAGGATCCAGGGCGAGGACCAGTACAGCCTCGACGCCTCCAGCCGGGGAGAGCTCGACGGCCTCGACCAGAAGCTGGTGGACGCCATCAAGGCGGGTGACGAGCCCGCCTTCAAGGGCGCCCTGGCCCACGCCCTCGCCTTCGTGCACGAGCACGGCAGCAAGCTGGAGGCGGCCTCGCTGTCGGCCTCGGACGTGGTCCTGCCCGCCGGCGACATGAGCCTCGCCGAGGCGACCAAGATCATGGAGGGCGCCCCCAGCCCCGCCCAGGGCTGACCCAGGCCCCCTCCGGTTGCGCCCCGGAGCCTGTACGATCCCAATCGCCGAGGGGATGTGAAAGCGGAGCTGCCCGATCCGGAGGAACCCGTGGGCGGCGAGCCGCGGCCGTGGAACGCTCTCAGGAGCGCCTACCACGCGGTCAGCGGCCTGCTCTGGGTGGCCCCGCGGACGCCTTCTCTCAAGCTCGGCATCGTGGCCGCGGTGGGGATGGTGGTGCTCGGTGCAGCCCTGCGCTTCTCCCTGGCCGAGATCGCGCTCTTAGTGCTGGCGGGCACCACGCTGCTGGCCGTGGAGACCCTCAACACGGCCGTGGAGATGCTCTGCGACCACGTCGAGCCGGGCGACCATCCCTCCATCGGCAAGGTCAAGGACGTCGCGGCCGGGGCCACGGTCTTCTGCGAGATCGGGGGCGCGGTGGTGCTGCTCTTGGTGCTGGGCTCGCACGTCCTCAGCTGGCTGGGCCGCTGAGGCAGCCCGGCGCGCGGGGCCCTCGAGAGGGGGCCCGGCGGTGAGGGCGGAGCGGCGGCCGACGGCCGCGCGCTCCCGGGTCGAGGAGCCGCGATGGGAGGGACGTGGCTCTCGTCCGCACCGCTCACCGGGGAACGGGCCTGCCCGGCCCTCCGGCGCCAGGGGGGCCGGCGCCGGGTGGGGCCACGGCTGGAGCCGGCCGGTTGGTGGCGGCCGGCGTCGCCGCCGCGCAACTGCGCAGGGCATGTTACCCATCCCCTGCGACCAGTCTGACCCCGGGAGGCGCCCGTCGCGCGGACTTCTCGCCGACGCCTCGCCGTCGCGGCGGGAGGCGGTCATGACGCCGGCCCGCCGCCGTCTCTCAACCCCGGCGGCACCGCTCCACGAACGCCCGGAACCAGGCCCGGGCCCAGGGCTCCGTGGCGACCAATTCCTCCGGGTGGCACTGCACCGTGCAGATCAGCCCGCCGCTTCCCTCCAGGCCCTCGACGACCCCGTCCTGGCTGGTGGCGGTGACCTCGAGCCCGGGCGCCACCTCTCTGACCGCCTGGTGGTGGAGGCTGTTGACCAGCAGGGCCGCCCCCGCCGCCCGGGCCAGCTCCGAGCCCGTCCGCGCCTCCACGGTGTGCGCCAGGAAGCAACGCTCGCGGTCGTGGCGGTCATGCCCGGGCACGTGCTGGTGCAGCGTCCCGCCCAGGGCCACGTTGACCGCCTGCTGGCCGCGGCAGATGCCGAGGAGCGGCAGGCCCAGGTCGACAGCACGCCTGACGGCCTCCATCTCGAGCTCGTCGAGGGGGCCGTCAACCTCCCCCAGCTCGGGCCCGGGCTGCTCGCCGTAACGACGGGGGTCGAGGTCGGCTCCGCCCGGGAGGCAGAGCCCGGCCGCGTCCCCGAGCGAGGTCGGCGAGCCGGCCGGGACCAGGACCGCTCGCGCCCCCGCCGCCTCCAGGGCGCGCACGTAGGGCAGGTAGTAGCCCCCGGGCCGGCGCGGGCTGCAGGTGAGGGCGACGCGAGGGCGGCGGGTCTGCCTCAAGACGGCATGGATATGCAGTGCCACCGTATAATCATGCAATGTCGAGGGGCCCGCTCGCAGCCGCCGTCGTGGGGGCGACCGGCTATGCCGGGCTCTCGCTGGTCCATCTGCTCGCCTCGCACGGCGGTGTCCGCCTGGCCCGGCTGACCTCGCGCTCGTTCGCGGGCCGGCCGCTGGCGGCCGCCTTCCCGCTCCTCGGGCTGGAGGGGGAGTTCGCGACCGAGCTGGAGCCGGGCGGGTTCGACGTGGTCTTCTCCTGCCTGCCCCACGGCGTCAGCTCGGGCAGGTGCGCGGCCTGGCTGGAGTCGGGGGCGGCGGTGATCGACATGAGCGCCGACTTCCGCCTCCACGACGCCGCCCTCTACGCCTCCTGGTACAAGAGCCCGCACCCCGCGCCGGGCCTCCTCGGCGAGGCCGTCCTGGGGCTGCCCGAGCTGCACGCCGCGGAGATCGCCGAAGCGCGCCTGGTCGCCGTCCCCGGCTGCTACTCGACGGCCGCCATCCTCGCCCTCGCCCCCGCCGTGGCGGCCGGCCTGGCCGGCGCCGACGTGGTCGTGGACGCCAAATCGGGGGTCAGCGGGGCCGGGCGCTCGCCCGCCCTGGGCGTCCACTTCTCGGAGGTCAACGAGTCGGTGACCGCCTACCAGGTCGGCGGCCACCGCCACCTGCCGGAGATCACCCAGGAGCTCGAGGGGGTGGCGGAGCGGGCCGGCACCCTCCCTCCCCGCGTCACGTTCGTGCCCCACCTGGTGCCCATGACCCGCGGCATCCTCGTCACCTGTTATATGGACCTCGGGTGCCCGCCGGAGCGGCTGGCGGCCGCCTACCGCGACTTCTACGCCGGCCAGCCCTTCGTCACGGTCGTCGACGGGCCACCCTCGACCAAGCTCGTGAGCCACACCAACCACTGCCTGGTCAACGTCTCCTGGCAGGGCCCCAAGGCCGTCGTCACGGCCGCCCTCGACAACCTCGTCAAGGGGGCTTCGGGGCAGGGCGTGGAGTGCTTCAACCTCGCCTTCGGATTCGACCGTGCGGAGGCTCTGGGGGGCACCGTGCAGTGGCCCTGAAGTCCTCCCTGCTGGAGGTGGACGGGGGCGTGGCGGCGGCGCGGGGCTGGCTCTGCGGGACGGCCGCCTGCGGCATCAAGTGGCGGGGCCGCGATGATGTTGCCCTCGTCCTCTCGGACCGTGACGCCCGGGCGGCGGGGGTGTTCACGACCAACAAGGTGCAGGCCGCCCCCGTCCTGCTGGACAGAGAGCGCCTCCCCTCCCAGCGCGCCCGCGCCCTCGTCGTCAACGCCGGCAACGCCAACGCCTGCACGGGGGAGAGGGGGATGCGGGACGCCCGCCGGATGGCCGAGGTGGCCGCCCGCGTTTTGGGGGTCGCCCCCGACCAGGTCCTGGTCAGCTCCACGGGCGTGATCGGCCGGATGCTGCCCATGGCCGCGATCGAGCCCGGCATCGAGGCCGCCGCGGCCGCCCTCGGCCCGGGCCAGGGTCCTCTGGCCGCGGCCGCCATCATGACCACGGACTTGGAGCCCAAGTCGGCGGCCGTCGAGGTCGACTCGGAGGGGGCCCGGGTGCGGGTGGGGGGCATGGCCAAGGGCTCGGGCATGATCCATCCCGACCTCGCCACCATGCTCTGCTTCGTGACCACCGACGCCGCCCTCGAGCCCGGGCTCGTGGAGGATGTCCTGCCCCGGGTCGCCGACCGCAGCTTCAACCAGCTCACCGTGGACGGCGACTCCTCCACCAACGACACCTTCCTCCTGCTCGCCAACGGCGCCGCCGGCAACACGCCCCTGCGGGCGGGGTCGCCGGCCGCGGGCGCCTTCGAGGCGGCCGTGCTGGAGGTCGCCCGCCGGCTGGCCCGCGCCATCGCGGCGGACGGCGAGGGGGCGACTCGCCTGCTGACCGTGCGCGTGGGG
>JBOHUY010000269.1:0-7314 GCA_050735015.1 Candidatus Dormibacterales bacterium
GCCCGCCCGTCGACACCACGGGCGCGGGCGACGCCCTGGCGGGGGGCATGCTGGCCCGCTGGCTCTCGCTGGGGGGAGGCCCCGAGGCGCTCGCCGACGCCCTCGTCCACGGCGCCGCCTGCGCCTCATTCGCGATCGAGGCCGTGGGCCTGGCCGGGATCGCCTCGGCCACCCCCGCGGCGCTCAAAGAGCGAGTCCACGAGCTCTGGCGGACCTGAGCTCGGCCTCAGAGCAGCCTCGGCAGCCTCCGCCGGACGGACTCCGGGAGGATGCGCTCGAGCGCGTCGTCGTGCGTCACGATGCCGAGCAGCCTGCGCTCGGCGTCGACCACGGGCACGGCCAGGAGGTTGTACTTGGAGAGGACGGCGGCCACCTCCTCGAGGCTGGCGTCCGGCCCCACCGCCACCGGCTCCTGGATCATGATGTCCCGGATCGGGGTGCGCGGCCGGGCCACGATCAGGTCCCGGAGGGAGAGGACCCCCCGCAGATGCTCTTCCTGGTCGACCACGTAGACGTAGTAGATCGACTCCGCGTCCGGCTCCATGCGCCGCAGCTCGCGGATGCAGTCCTGCGCGGTGAGGCGGTCCGAGACGGCCACGTACTCGGTCGTCATGAGGCCGCCGGAGGTGTTCTGGCGGTAGGCGAGCAGCTCTCGCACCTCGCCCGCCTTCTCGGTGTCCTCCATCAGGGCCAGGATCTCCCGCGCCCTCGCCTCGCCGAGGTCGCTGAGGATGTCCGCGACCTCGTCCGGAGGCATCTCCTCCAGGATGTCGCTGGCCTTCTCGGGACCCATCTGCTCCACGACGGCGACCTGGTCCTCCAGCTCCATCTCCTCCAGGGTGTCGGCCGCCACCTCCTGGGTCAGGGACTCGAAGACGGCCGTGCGCTCGCGTGCGCCAAGCTCCTCGACGATGTCGGCGATGTCGGCCGGGTGCAGCTTGGCGATGCGGGCCCCGGAGATCCTGAGGCGCAGGGCCTCGGCGCCCCGGCCCTGGAAGGGGTCGACCACGTTCCAGGAGAGCAGGACCATGGGCAGGTCCTTGCCCAAAACGCGCATGACGGCCTTGCCCAGGGCCTCCAGGCCCAGCCTGCGCAGGATGCCGCGGATCCCGATGTCGGCGCCCACCAGCAGCATGGCGCCCCCGCTCTCGCTGAGCTGGAGGTCGTTGACGCGCACCACGCGCCGGCCGTCCGTGTCGATGACCTGCTTGTCGAGGATGTCGCGGGAGAGCCACACCTCCGAGGGCTCGGGACTGAGCCTGGGCACCGAGGCCTCGTCGCCGCGCAGGGCGACCTCCCGCCCGGCGATGGTGCGGACCTCCGTCCAGGGCACCACGACCTCCGCCCGCCGGGAGAGGACGAGGCCGGTCACGACCGGGTAGGGCTCCTCCACTCGCACGGTGACGTCCCTCACCCGCCCCACCCGGTGCTGGTGGACGTCCACCACCTCGGAGCCCATGAACTCGCTCAAAAAGATCAAGGGGCGGCCCCCGATTCAGGGGCGGGGGGCGCGACGGCGCGTGCGCGGGGGCGCCAAAGGTGCCACCATGGTGGGGTCGCGACAGGCGGATCGACCCCGCCCCAAAGCGCCCGCGCCCCCGAGTTGGGGTTGAATTGGACGGAGGGCCCCGATACAATACCGACCCGTCGGGCCGCGTAGGTCAATTGTTGAGTCAAGGATGGTGAGGAAATAACAGTGGAAGGTTACTGCCTAAAAGACAAGAAGAAGGTCGAGATGAAGGACCCCAAGCCGATCACGATGAAGAACGGGAAGCCCGCCACGGTGGGCACTTGCCCCAACTGCGGCACCAAGATCTACAAGATCGGCAAGGCGAGCTGACGCTCCCGCGGGAGTCCGAGAGAGGCCAGGGCCGCGTTCTCCCTGGCCTCTTTCCTTTTTCCGGGCCCCTCGTGGCCCGCGCTCAGACGGTCTGCTCGATGGAGGCGAGCAGGACCTCGGTCGCCGAGATGGCCTCGTCCACGCCCAGCTCTTTGAAGATACGCACGTTGGCGGGGTTGTTGACGCGAGCCACGGTGCGCCTGACGTTGAAGTGCTTCTTGGCCATCTGCAGGGCGACCAGGTTGTCCTCGTCGTCGCCGGTGACGGCGAAGACCACGTCGGCGCGCTCCATGCCCGTCTCGCGCAGGAAGGCCAGCTCGTCGCCGTCGCCCTGCATGACGATGCTGCCCAGCTGTCCCTCCAGCCACTCCGCCCGGGGCGTGTCCTTCTCTATGAGGGTGACCTCCTCGCCCCTCTCCACCAGGTGCCGGGACAGGTAGTAGCCGACCCTCCCGCCCCCGATCACTATCACGTACACGGCCTCACGCCTCCAGCACCATCTCGCGGATTGCGGCCGCGCCCTGCGTCGTCGGGCAGAGGGTGTGCAGCCCGAGCTTTCGGTAGGCCTGCTCGCGGATGGGGTCGTAGATGCGGCAGACGACCCGCTGGACCTTGAACACGTGCTGCGCGATCTGGGCGGCCATGATGTTGCGGTTGTCGCCCTCGGTCACGGCGATGAAGACGTCCGCCTGCTCGATGCCGGCCCGGCGCAGGAGCTCCACGTCCGTCCCGTCGCCGACCAGGACCTCGCCCTTGAAGCCCTCGTCGAGGACGCCCCTGGCAGCGAAGCGGGCGAAAGAGCTCGCCTTCCAGTCCACGATGGTGACCTCGTTGCCCTGGTCGCTGAGGTCGCGCGCCACCCGCGAGCCGACCCTCCCACATCCGATGATGAGGATCTTCACGGGCCCTCGCCGGGCCACCTTTTCTGCCCCCGCCCGGGGGGGCGGCGAGCCACCCTCACAAGCGCTGGATTATAGGTCGGCCGATCGCGGCCGCCGGGACCACCCTCTCGCGCCCTGCACTACGATTCGGTCGTCAGATGCGTTTCCCGTTCACGTTCATGGGCGCCTTCGCCATCGCCTTCGGCGCCTGGATCCTGGTCTACACGCTGGGGGGCCACGCGGGGGGCGGCGCCCAGGAGGCGGCGGCGGTGGCGGCGGGCGCGGTCATGGTCGCCTTCGGCGTCTACAGGATCGCCCTCAGCATCACGCGGGGCGGCCAGGCCTGATGCCCGAACCGGCGGCGCCCGCGCGCCGGATCATGATCGCCGTGGGCGGCAACGACGTCGACACCGAGACCGTGCGGATGGCCTGCCGGATGGCCCGCCGCCAGGAGGCCAAGGTCTACGCGGTCCACGTCATCGAGGTCAACCGGGCACTGCCCCTGGGCGCGACCATGGACGCCGAAGTGCAGCGCGGCGAGCAGATCCTGGACGAGGCCGAGCAAATCGGTTCCGAGGCCGACATCGAGATCGAGACCGAGCTCGTCCAGGCCCGCGAGACGGGGCCCGCCATCCTGGGCGAGGCGGACGAGTGGGGCGCCGAGCTGATCGTGATGGGGCTCCCCTACAAGCGGCGCTTCGGGGAGTTCAACCTGGGCCGGACGGTGCCCTACATGCTCAAGAACGCCTCCATGCGCGTCCTCCTCTTCCGGGACGGCCTCCGCGACGCCGCCGGCTGAGCGGAGCCGCCGCGCGCCCGCGGGCGTCAGGTCGGGGTGGGCAGGGGGGCGCCCAGCTCGGGGACCCCGGGCCGGGCCGGCGAGAGCCAGGCGGCCTGGAACCCGGCCCGGTGCATCACGTACCGGCCCAGCGCCATCAGCGTGGAGAGTCCGTAGACGACCGAGGTCGCGAGCCCGATCGAGCTCATGTTCTCGAAGTAGCGGCCCACGGCGGGGACCTCGCCGATCCTGAAGCCGAGGGCGGCGGCCTGGACCAGGATCTGGGTGTCGAAGACGAAGTCGTCGCTGTTCTCGGCCAAGGGCACTGCCTCCAGGAAGCGGCGGCTGTAGGCGCGGTAGCCGGTGTGGTACTCGGAGAGGTCCAGGCCCAGGACGCGGTTCTCGGCCCAGGTCAGAAAGCGGTTGCCGAGCCGCTTCCAGGCGGGCATGCCCGCGCGCGCGGGGTCGAGGCCCAGCCACCTGGAGCCGAGGACGACGTCCGCCTCCCCCGACTCGATGACTCGGCAGAGGTCGGGGATGACGCGGGGGTCGTACTGCCCGTCCGGGTGCAGCATGACGACGACGTCGGCCCCCATGGCCAGGGCCTGCCGGTAGCAGGTCTTCTGGTTGCCACCGTAGCCGAGGTTCCGGGGGTGCCTGATCACGTCCAGCCTCAAGGCCGTGGCCACGCTCACGGTGGCGTCGGCGCTGGCGTCGTCCACCAGGAGGATGCGGTCGGCGTGCCCGGCCGGGATCTGGCCGACCACCTCCTGCAGCGTGCGCGCCGCCCCGTAGGCCGGAAGCACGATGACGCGCCGGGGTCGCGGCTCGGCGGGCGCGACCTCGGTCAGCGGAATCGGCTGCGGCCGCACGGCCAGGCGCTCGGCGACCAGGTAGCCGGCCAGGGCCAGGACGGCGGCTGCGGCCGGGGCCGGCCCCAAGACGGGGATGGCCTGGACGGCCGCCCAGCCCAGCCCCAGCGTGGCCAGTCCCGCCGCGGGCCAGCGCAGTGAGCCGGAGGCGGCCAGCGAGGCGACCGCGAACCCCGGCACGAGCAAAAGCGTCAGGTCGTGGAGGTTCTCGTAGGGGCTGAGCGCGACCGAGCCCGCCACCGCCACCGCCATGTCGAGGCGGGGGCGGTCGGGGCGCCAGAGCAGCGAGAGGGCGACCAGGCCCAAGAGCAGGGCGACCAGGGCGAGCGCCGGCAGGTGGCCGCCGGGCAGGTGCTCCAGGGCCCCCCGCAGCGAGTACACGGTCTGTCCCGTGATGGGCCAGGCATGCGTCCCCCCCGCCGCCCAGGGGCCGATGACGCCCAGGTATCTCACCAGCCCGGCGAGGCCGAAGGCCCCCGCCGAGACGGCCAGGAGGGCGCCCGCCACGATCCCGAACCCGGCCAGGGCCCGCCACGCCCGGCGGGCCAGGAAGAGGAGCGGGACGAGCAGGAGCAGCTGGGGCTTGACCATGGCCAGAGCCGCCAGCACGCCCGCCGTGGCCTCCAGGCCCCTGGCCCAGGCCGCCGCCGAGCCCGCCAGCAGGGCCAGCACGAGAAGGTCCGACTGGCCCTGGAGGACGGTCACGAAGAGGGGGTAGAAGCCCGCCGCCATGGCCCCGGCGGCGGCCGCCGCGAGCCCGCGCAGCCCGGAGGCCCGGACCAGGAGGGTGACGGCGGCGGCGACCAGGAAGAGGTTGAGGGCACCCGCGACCAGGTAGGCGCCCCGGTAGGGGAGCAGGCCCAGGGGCGCGATCAGGAGCGTGTAGTAGGGCGGGTGGATGTAGGGGAGGAGGATCTGGCGGGCCGGGGGGGCCCCCGTGACCAAGGCCTGGAAGTGCATCTGGGCGGCCATGTCGTAGACGTGCGCGCCCCCCCGCGCGAGCAGGAGCCGGGCGGCCGCGTAGAAGGAGAAGAAGTCAGGCCCGCGCAGGCTCCCGCCCAGAAACCTGAGCCAGGTCAGAAGGTAGAAAGCCGCGAACTCGGCCGCCGCCAGGGCGGCCGCCGCCAGGGCCAGGCGGTCCCGCCGGGAGCGCGCCGCGCCGGGCACGCCTCAGAGCCCCAGGTCGAGCCGTTCCGCGAAGCGCGAGGGGAGGCCCGCCTCCCGGATCGCCCGCTTCGCCTGGGCGCGGTCGTAGGGGACGCGCCTGAACTCGAAGGTGGCGGCGTCGAGGTCCCAGACCCCGTAGCTGGCGTCGGGGATGCCGTCCCGGGGCTGGCCGACGCTGCCCGGGTTGATGAGCTGGGGCCCGATCAGATCGAAGCTGGCAAGGCGGTACTCGTGCCGGATCCTGCCCCCCGTGCAGGAGAAGACGCCCGGGATGTGGCTGTGGCCGTGGAAGCAGACCTGTGACTCGAGGCGGTGCAGGTTGGCGCGGGCGGAGGCGGCGTCGACGATGTATTCGAAGGTGGGGTCGCGAGGGCTGGCGTGGACCAGGAGCACACCCTGCCTAACGCCCGCCTCCGGCAGTTCCTTCAGCCACGCCAGGCGCTCGCCGCCGATCGCCTCCACCGTCCAGCGGATGGAGCTTGCGGCGTCGTCGTTGAACCAGCCCAGGATCTCGGCGTCGGAGCAGGCCCGGTCGTGGTTGCCGATGAGGGCCGGCCAGCCCCGCGAGCGCACCTCGTCCAGGCAGCGGGCGGGGTCGCCCCCGTAGCCCACGATGTCGCCCAGGCAGATGAAGCTGGGGACCTCGGAGGCGTCCGCCAGCACGGCCTCCAGGGCCTGCCAGTTGGCGTGGATGTCGGAGAGGATCCCGATCTTCACCGCGGGGCGGCCGCTTGGGGGGCTCCGTAGACGCGGGGGTGGACGTACTCGAAGAGGATCCTGACCGTGGCCGCGACCGGCACGGCGACGAACATGCCCAGGATCCCACCCAGGCTGAAGCCGGCGATGAGGGCCACGATGACGAGCAGGGCGGGCAGCCTGACCGCCCCTCCCACGATCTTGGGGTAGACGCCGTTGAGGATCACATTTGAGATGACGAAGTAGGCGCCCGCAACCAGCGCCGCCTTGGACGGATTGATGGAGACCGCCACCACGAGGGCGGGGACCGCGCCCAGGAAGGGGCCCAGGTAGGGGACCAGGGCCGTGAGACCGGCGAACACGCCCAGGGCGAGGGCGTACGGGAGCCCGAGGACGGCGATGGCGAGCCCGGAGACGACGCCGATGAGGGCGGCCACCAGCAGCTGGCCCCGGATGTACGCGTAGAGCATCTCCTGGATCTGGGCCGAGATGCGCTCGTAGTCCTCCTCGTAGCGGGCGGGGACGACGCGCCTGGCCACGCCCGTGATGGGGTGGCCGTCGACCGCGAGCAGAAAGGCCACGATCAGGAGGAGGGCGATCTGGAGGATGGTGGTCACGGCCGCGATGCCGAAGCTGAGGGCGTTGCTGAAGCTCCCCAGGAGGACCTCGTTGACGTGCGCCTCGAGGCTCCCGGCGATGGCCTTGAGGTCGACCTTGAAGCCCCAGAGGGCGATGGGGCGCCCGCCCAGGTGGGTGAGGCGGGCCTGAATGGTGGCGGCCATGGCCGGGATCTGTGACTGGAGCTGCCGGACCTCGCTGCCGAGGAGCGGGATGAGGACTTGGACCAGCGCCACGGCGAGCGCGCCCACGACCGCGAAGCAGAGCAGGACCCCGATCGGGCGCCGCACGTGCCGGCGCTCCATCCAGTCCACGGCGGGCACGATCAGGAAGGCCAGGACGGCGCCCAGGACGAAGGCGCCCAGCACCCCCCGGACCAGGTACATGACCGCCAGCACGATGAGGGCGAAGCACAAAGAGAAGCCCACCTGCAGGCCATGGCGGCGCGCCGCCGCCCTGCCC
>JBOHUY010000270.1:0-6467 GCA_050735015.1 Candidatus Dormibacterales bacterium
GCTCCCGGGCCTTCGCGACCGCCGTCCGGCGCGCCGTGGCGGCGGCCCGGTCGGGCGAGCGGCTGGTGACCATCGGGCTCAAGCCCCGATACCCAGCCACCGGGTACGGGTACGTCCGGGCGGGAGAGGAGCTTCGCCTCGGCAGGAGCTCGGTACGAAGGGTCGTCGAGTTCGTCGAGAAGCCGGACGCCAAGCGCGCGGCCGCCTACGCTCGCTCGGGCTCCTACTTCTGGAACCTCTCCATGTTCTGCTGGCGGGCCGAGAGGTTCGTCGCCGAGCTCGGCCTGCAGGCGCCCCGCCACCTGCGCGGACTGAGGCGCGTGATGCGCGCCCGCGCCCGCGGCGAGGAGGGGGAGGCGGCCCGCATATACCGCGGGCTGGCGGTGGAGGCGGTCGACTACGCGGTCATGGAAAGGACCCGGGACCTGGTGCTGGTGCCCGCCTCCTTCGGGTGGAACGACGTGGGCTCCTGGGCGGAGCTGCACGACATCCTGGGCCAGGACCGGGAGGGCAACGTGCTGGACGGGGAGGCCGCCCTCATCGACACCCGGGACTGCTTTCTCAGCGTCCCCGGCAAGCTGGTGGCGGCCATCGGGCTGCGCGAGATGGTCGTCGTCGACACCCCCGACGCGCTCCTCATCTGCCCCAAGTCCCGCGCCCAGGACGTCAAGAGGGTGGTCGGCGCCCTCGAGCGGGCGGGAAAGATTCGCTACCTTTAGCCTGGTGGCGAGGAAGGCGGCCGGGGGACCCGGTCGCGAGGAGGAAGGCGGCCGCGCGCGGGCATCGCGGGGCCGCCCCGGCGGACCCCGCGGGTCGGCTCGCCACCCCCGCTGATGGGGCCTTCCGAGATCCACTTCGGGACCGACGGGTGGCGCGGCGTGATCGCCGAGGACTTCACCTTCGAGAACGTCCGCCGGGTCGCCCAGGCCGTCGCTGAGCACGTCCTCTCGCGGTTCCCCTCACCGGTCGTGGTGGTCGGCTATGACGGCCGGTTCGCCTCCCAGGCCTTTGCCGAGGAGGTGGCTGGCGTGCTGGCCGGCAACGGCGTCGGCGGCCTCGTCTTCGACCGCCCCTCTCCGACCCAGGTCGCCTCCTGGACGGTGATCGAGCGCCGGGCCGCGGGCGCCCTCGTCGTGACCGCCAGCCACAACCCCTGGCTCTTCAACGGGCTCAAATTCAAGCCGGAGACGGGCAGCTCGGCGCCGCGGTCTGTGGTGGGGCGGCTGGAGAAGCTGGTGGCGGAGATCTCGGGAGCCGGGCCCGGGCGCGTGCGCCGGGTCGAGCTCGAGGAGGCCCGGCGAGGCGGCCTGGTGGAGACCATCGATCCCCGGCCGGGGTACCGGGAGCAGGTCGGGAAGATGGTGGACCTGGAAAGGATCAGAGGGGCCGGGCTCGACATCCTGCACGAGTGCATGCACGGCTCGGGTTACGGCTACGTGGCAGACCTTGCGGGCGGGGGCCCGACGCGCGTGACAGAGCTCCACGCCGAGCGTGACCCCTACTTCGGGGGCGTCAACCCCGAGCCCATCCCCGCCAACCTGGCGGCGGCCATGGCGGTCATGGCGGGGGGCGGCCACGACCTCTGCATCGCCACGGACGGGGACGCCGACCGCGTCGGCATCGTCGACGAGGGCGGGCGCTTTGTGAACCAGCTCCAGGTCTACGCGCTCTTGATGCTCTACCTGTTCGAGACCCGCGGATGGCGTGGGCCCGTGGTCAAGACCGTCAACATGACCTCCATGGCAGACCGCCTGGCCGAGGAGTTCGGGGTCCCCGTCCTGGAGCTGCCCGTCGGCTTCCCCAACGTGGCCCCCAAGATGATGGAGGTGGACGCCGTGCTGGGCGGGGAGGAGAGCGGCGGCTTCGGCTTCCGGGGCCACATCCCGGAGCGCGACGGGATCCTGGCCGGGCTCTTCTTCGCGGACATGATCGTCAGCTCCGGCCGGCCCCTGAGCCGGATCGTCCAGGACCTCGAGCGCAGGGTCGGCCCGCACGCCTATTCGCGCCACGACGTGCACCTGCCCCGCGAGAGCTACGAGGCCGACCGGCGCCGCATCCTGGACACGCTGCGGGCAAAGTCGCCCCGGGTCATCGCGGGGGAGGCGGTGAGCCGGGTCCGGGACGACGACGGGTTCAAGTTCGTCCTGGCCGACGGCAGCTGGGTGCTCCTGCGGGCGAGCGGCACCGAGCCGCTCATCCGGATCTACTCCGAGGCCGCCTCCCAGGAGGCGGTGGAGGCGAGGCTCGAGGCCCTGGAGGAGATCGTGGGTGTAGGGGGCCATGGCGGGGGCTGAGGGGAAGGACGCGGTCCGGGTGGACAAGCCCTGGGGCCATGAGCTCCGCTGGGCGGTGACCGCACGCTACCTGGGCAAGGTCCTCCACGTACGCCGCGGCGAAGCCCTCTCCTTGCAGTACCACCTGGAGAAGGAGGAGTCGATCCTGGTCGCCCGGGGGGTGCTCGACCTCGAGCTGGAGGACGAGCGGGGCGGGCTCCAGACCCGCCGCATGGCGGAGGGGGAGAGCGCGCACATCCTTCCCGGGCGCCGCCACCGCATGACGGCCGTCGAGGACTGCGACGTCTTCGAGGTCTCCACACCTCACCCGGACGACGTGGTCCGCGTCGAGGACCGCTACGGGCGGGCCGGGGCCGCTCCCTCACCTGGAGTCGGTCCCGGGGCTGCAAAATAGGCGCACCGGGCGGGGGGCCCGGTGCGGTAACCAGCCATGAAGACACCACCTCCCGTCGACGAGCACGTCACGCACCAGGCGCAGGTCCCGGCCGGACGCGACCCGCGCTTTCTGATGCTGATCGGGCTCGTCCTGGTCGCGCTCGCGCTCGGCCTCAAGTCCGAGCTGATCGCGCCCGGCCAGACCTGGGACCTGGGGGCGGCGCTGGTCGTGATCGCGGCCCCGGCGCTGTTCGTGTACGTGAGGGTGAGAGGCAAGGCGCCCGCCCTCGAGCACTTCGTGCCCGCCGTCATCGCCGCCATCGCCGTCACGGGGGTCGCCGTGACGGTGCCCGAGACCTGGAAGTACGCGCTCATGACGTTCGCCTACGGTGGCTTCTTCGTCATCACCGCCCAGCTCGACAGCCTGCGCCTGCGCGGGCTCGAGAAGCCCGGCCACGTGATCGTGCAGGAGACCGTCCAGGCACTGACCCTGGTCACCGCCTACCTGGTCGTGATCATGGGCACCTGGCTCAGCCTCCCCATGAGGCTGGGGTGGGTCTTCGTGATCTCGGCGCTGGCGGCCTTCCGCAGCTTCCGCGTCATGGGCAAGCCGATGTCCACCAACCGGGCCTTTCTGTTCTCGATCATGGTCGGGCAGGTGGTGGCCTTCTTCGCGTGGGCGGTCTCGGTCTACGTGCTCTTCAACGCGGGCACCCTGGCCGTCATGTTCCTGCTCGCCTGGTACATCAACCGGGGCGTGATCAGGCACACCGCGGAGGAGACCCTGACGCGCCACGTGGCCTTCGAGTACGGCGCCTTCGCGGCCATCCTGGCCTTCCTCTTCTTCTCCGGCTACCGGCCCCACTGACCAGGCCCGCCCGGGGCCCTCGGCTCAGAGGATCTTGGAGAGAAAGGACCTGGTCCTCGGGTGTGAGGGGCTGCCGAAGAAGGCGCCGGGGGGCGCGTCCTCCAACACCACGCCGCCGTCCATCATGACGGCGCGGTCCGCGACCTCGCGGGCGAACCCCACCTCGTGCGTGACCACGATCATGGTCATGCCCTGGCTCGCGAGCCGCTTCATGGTCTCCAGGACCTCGCCCACGAGCTCGGGGTCGAGCGCCGAGGTGGGCTCGTCGAAGAGCATCAGCTTGGGGTCCATGGCGAGCGCGCGGGCGATGGCGACGCGCTGCTGCTGGCCCCCCGAGAGCTGGTGCGGATAGTGACCGGACCGGTCCGCCAGGCCGACCTGGTCCAATAGGACCCGCGCGCGCTCGAGGGCCTGGTGGCGGTCCACGCGCCGGACCTGGACGGGGGCCTCCATGACGTTTCCGAGCGCGGTCATGTGCGGGAAGAGGTTGAAGCGCTGGAACACCATGCCGATCTGAGCCCGGCGGCGGGCGACGACGCCGTCGCGCTCCTCGCGCAGGGTTCCGTCCGGGGCGCGGCGGTAGCCGACCAGTTCGCCGTCCACGGTGATCGTCCCCGAGTCGATCTTCTCCAGGTGGTTGATGCAGCGCAGAAAGGTGGTCTTGCCGCTGCCGCTCGGACCCAGCACGCAGACCACCTCGCCCCGCTCGACGGCGAGGTCGATCCCCCTCAGGACCTCGGTGTGCCCGAAGTGCTTGTGGACCCCCTCCGCCTCGACCAGCGGCATCAGCGCGCCCCCCGCGCGGCGCCGAAGCCGAACAAGCGCCCCACCGAACCGCGGGTGTCCCGGCCCACGGCCAGGCGCCCCGCCCCGAAGCGGTCCTCGAGGCGGCGCTGCACGGCCGAGAGGATGCTGGTCAAGAACAGGTACCACATGCTCACCACGACCAGGGCCTCGAAGTAGCGGAAGTTCCCGCTGTAGAGGCTGGCGGCGGTCGAGAAGAGCTCGGGGATGGCGATGATGTAGAGGAGCGAGGTCGTCTTGAGCATGCTGATGTATTCGTTGCCGGTGGGGGGGATGATGACCTGGAGGGCCTGGGGGAGGACCACCCGCCGCATGGTCTGGCGGTACGTCATCCCGAGGGCGCGCGCGGCCTCCTGCTGGCCCCGGTCGACCGAGAGCAGGCCCGCCCTCACGATCTCGGTCATATAGGCACCCTCGTTGACGCCCAGGGCCAGCACGCCGGCGGCCAGCGCCGGCAGGTTGACGAGGTTGTTGGTGAGCTCGGCCGTCCCGAAGTACCAGAAGACGATCTGGACCAGCACCGGCGTGCCCCGGAAGACCCACAGGTAGGCGCTCACGATCCCACGCAGCAGGGCCAGCCGCGAGACGCGCCCGAGCGCCCCCACGAGGCCCAGGCCGATACCCATCGGCATGGCCAACATGGTCACCCAAAAGGTGGTCCAGGCGGGGAGCAGGAAATAGGTCGAGAAGAGCTCCCGCGTGAAGGTGGGCACATCGAAGTTGACGGCGAGCACGCCCGTCACCGGCCGCCCGCGCGGTGGACCCGGCCCCGTGTTGTCAGGGCGACCCGATCAGGCCTTGCGGATGTCGCCGGCGGTAAGACCCCACTTGGTCAGGAGCTGGTCGTAGGTGCCGTCCTTCTCGATGGCCTTGAAGGCCTTGGTGATGGCCTGGAGGAGCTTGGGGTCGTCCTTGCGCACAGCGATCCCCTCCGGGGCGGTCTCCAGGACGGGGCTGACGACCTTGAGGTCGGAGCTCTGCTTGACCTCGTACTCGGCCACGGGAGAGTCCGTGAAGTGCACGTCCACCCCGCCCTTGCGGAGCTCGGCGAGGGCGGCCGTGTCGACCGGGAAGACCTTGAGGTTGACCTGCTTGCCGGCCCCGCACTTGGGATCGACGCTGGTCTTGATCTCCGACTCCTCGGCCGTCCCGCTCTCGACGGCCACCGAGCGGCCGCAGAGCTGGCTCAGGTCGGTGATGTTGAGGCTCGAGGTGCTGGTGGCGACGAGCGCCTCACCCGCGTTGAAGTAGGGGACGAAGCTGACCACCTTGCTGCGGTCGGCGGTGACCGTCATGGCCGAGATGATGGCGTCGAACTTCTTGGCGCCGAGGGCGGGGATGATGCCGTCGAAGCCCTGGTTTACGACCTGGCTCTGAAGGCACATCTTCTTGGCGATGGCCGCCGCGACGTCGATGTCGAACCCGGTCGGGGTGGTGGGGGCGGAGATCGGGAAGGACTCCTGGGGCGGGTAGCTGACGTCCGAGCCCCATGTGATCGAGCCCCCGTTGACGAGGTCGCCCGGGGCCGTGATGCAGCTCGAGGTCTTGGGCGTCCCTCCCGCGGAGGGAGACTGGCCGCCCGTCCCGCCGCAGGCCGCGGCGGCCAGTCCGGCCGCGACGAGCGCCGATGCCATCCGCGTCTTGCCTCTCACGTTCAGACTCCTCCTTCCTCTCCGCGCGAGTTCCCCGAGCTCTGGCGTGGGGACCATTATCGGCGCCAGCCGGGCCCCGCATCCGGGTCAGATGCCGAGGTAGGCGCGCTGCACGTCGGGGGACTCCAAGAGCTCCTGCCCGGTCCCCTCCTGGACGATGACGCCTGTCTCGAGGACGTAGCCGCGGGTGGCGGCGGCGAGCGCCTGGCGCGCGTTCTGCTCCACCAGGAGGATGGCCGTCCCCTGCGAGTTGATCTCGAGAATGATCTCGAAGATGGCGTCGACCATGATCGGGGCCAGGCCCAACGAGGGCTCGTCGAGCATCAGCACGCGGGGTTTCGCCATCAGCGCCCGGCCGATCGCGAGCATCTGCTGCTCGCCCCCGGAGAGGGTGCCGGCGATCTGGCTGCTCCTCTCCTTGAGGCGTGGAAAGAGCTCGTAGACGCGTGCCATGTCGCCCCGGATGGCGGCCCG
>JBOHUY010000271.1:0-5229 GCA_050735015.1 Candidatus Dormibacterales bacterium
GGGTGAGGGCGGCCGCGGCCGCCACCGCGATGGCCAGCCACGCCCACTGCTGCGGCTGCAGGCCGAGGACCGAGGTCCCGGCCGTGGCGAGGCCGACGGCGAGCATGCCGGTCGCGAAGAGGCACGCGTGCGAGAGCCCGGGCACCCCCGCGGGAAGCATGCCTGGGCGGGGGCGCCGGAGCGGCGTCATGAGGGCGAGGACTCCGAGCGCGAGGGCGGCCACGTAGGCGCCCAGGGGCTGGACGGCGACCCCCGGGCGGGCGAGGGCGTCGGAGGCGACGTACTGGACGCCCCATGGCAGGGTCGTCCTGAGGGCGTCCGCGCCGCCCGCGACGAGCGTGGCCAGGGCCGCCAGGCCCAGGCCCGCCACCACCGCCGGGGCGGCGGCGTCGAGCGTGGCCCACGAGGTGAGGCGCGCGCGCCGGCCCACCAGCGCCACCGCCGCGGCCCCCGCGGCCAGGCCCACGGGGAGGCCCAGATCCGAGCCCGAGCCCGCCACCACCCCACGCCACCCGGCCAGCGTGGCCCCGTGCGTGGCGATGCCGGTGGCCGTGGCCGCCCCCCAGCCGGCCACGACCGCCCAGACGGCAGCACTCCAGATCCCTTCCGCGGGCGCCCCCCGCCGGAGAAGGGCGCGTTTCGCCAGCCAGACCGCCGCCAGCGTGCCCGCCACCGCGCCCGCCCCCCTCCAGGTGATGGCCAGGGGACCGAGCCGGGCGATGTCCGGGCTGGCGTCCACGACCACCCTCGCGAAGCCCGCGCTCACCCTGTCGCGCCCAGGCGGCGCATCACCTCGGCCTTGGGCAGCAGGGCCAGCGTGTGGTGGATGGGGGGCGACACGGCCCGCCCCGTCACGGCCTGGCGGACGGGCTTGAAGAGCTGGTTGCGGGACCAGCCCTGGGCCGTCCGGAGGCCGTCCAGGGCGGCCTCGATGGCGGCCGGCGACCACTCCACCGGCGCCAGGGCCGCCGCCGCCGCGCGCACCTTCTCCAGCGCATCGCCTTCGGGCGGGGCCGGGGGGGCGGGAGCCCAGAGATAGGAGAGGAGGTCTCTGGCGTCGGAGAGCCTGACCATCCTCTCCTGGAGGGCGGGCGCGGCGGCCGCCACCGTGGCCGCGTCGAGCTCGGGGAGAAACGGGCGCAGCCGTGCGGCCAGCTCGGCGAGGGCCAGCGACCTGATGTAGTGGCCGTCGAGCCAGTCCAGCTTGTCCCAGTCGAAGACGGCCCCCGCGCGCTGGACCCTCTGCAGGCTGAACTGCCGGACCAGCTCCCGGTACGTGAACACCTCCTGCTCGGTGCCGGGGTTCCACCCCAGCAGGGCCAGGTAGTTGAGCATCGCCTCCGGCAGGTAGCCGCGCTCCTGGAAGAGGCTGAGGCCGGCCTCGGGGTGCTTGCGCTTGCTGAGCTTGGAGCGGTCCGAGGCCAGCACCCAGGGCAGGTGACCGTACTCGGGCAGCGGCCTGTCCAGGGCCCCGTAGACGAGCATCTGCAGGGGGGTGTTGGAGATGTGCTCCTCGGCCCGCAGGACGTGGCTGATCTCCATCGCGGAGTCGTCCACGACGTTGGCGAAGTTGTAGGTGGGCCACCCGTTCGACTTGACGCACACGAAGTCGCCCAGGTCGGCGAGCTCGAACGAGATCTCGCCGCGCACGAGGTCGCGCCAGGCCAGCGTGCCCCCGTCCGGAATCCTGAACCGGACCGTGAAGTCGCGGCGCCCCGCCGGGGGCCTGGTCAGACACCTACGTGAGTACCTGTAGGGCACGCCCCTGCGCCGGGCCGCCTCGCGCTCTGCCGCCAGCTCGTCGACCGTGCAGAAGCACCGGTAGGCGGCGCCCGACTCCAGCAGCCGGACGGCGTCGGCCCGGTAGAGGTGGAGGCGCTCGCTCTGGCGATAAGGGCCGAAGGGGCCGCCCACGTCCGGGCCCTCGTCCCATTCCAGGCCCAGCCAGTGGAAGCCTTCGTAGATGCCTCTTTCGAACTCCTCGCGGTTGCGCTCGAGGTCGGTGTC
This sequence comes from Candidatus Dormibacterales bacterium, assembly GCA_050735015.1. Lineage (GTDB taxonomy): Bacteria > Chloroflexota > Dormibacteria > Dormibacterales > Dormibacteraceae > JBOHUX01. Next base: position 2,008 of record JBOHUY010000271.1, read on the forward strand.
CTCGACGCGCAGCACGAAAGTCCCCCCGCGCGACCTGGCGAAGAGGAGGTTGAAGAGCGCCGTGTGGGCGCTGCCCAGGTGGACGAACCCTGTCGGGCTGGGCGCCATCCGCACCCTGATCGGGGGGCCGGACACCCGAATATCCTAAGGCGCGGCGATGGCGGGCCTTCTGGCGCTGGTGGGCGGGGACGAGTTCAACCCCGGCAACGAGCCCCAGGACCGCCTGCTGGCGGCGGCGGCCGGGAAAGGGCCCGCCTACGTCATCCCCACCGCCGCCGCCCGGACGCGCCCCGATCTGGCCGTCGCCCACGCGCAGCGCTGGTTCGCCTCGTTGGGCCTCGAGGTGGCCGAGCTGCCCGTGCTCAGCCGCCGCGACGCCCGCTCGCCCGAGCTCGCGGCCAGGGCCTCGGCCGGGCGCATGTTCTACCTCGTGGGCGGCGATCCCGGCCTGGTGGTCAGGGTCCTGGGCGGGACCCCCGTCTGGAGCGCGATGGAGCAGGCCTGGCGCGCGGGCGCGGCCCTGGCGGGCTCCTCGGCGGGGGCCATGGCGCTCTGCGCCTGGACTCTCATCCGGGCGGCCTGGCCGGTCAGCCACGGGCGCCGGTACCTGGACGCGCTCGGGGTGGTGCCCGCCACCGCCGTCGTGCCCCACTTCGAGACCTTCGGCCACCGGTGGCTGCCCTCGGCCACGGAGGCGCTGCCCGACCCTGACGCCCGCCTACTGGGGCTAGACGAGAGGACGGCCGCCCTCTGGGACGGGCGCTGGCGCGTCGCCGGGGCCAGCCGCGTGACGCTGGTCCGGGGCGGGTCCAGGGCCGGCTTCGGGGCCGGGGAGGAGTTGATGGGGCTTCCCGACCCGCGCGTCGAAGGCCCCGGCCAGGGCCGCGCCTAGAAGGCCGACGGCGGCCCCTGTACCGGCCCCTGCCACCACGTCGCTGGGGAAGTGGTGGCCGAGGTAGACCCTTGAGAGCCCCACCGCCGCCGCGGCGAGGGCGAGAGGGCGCGCGCGGGCAGGGTAGAAGGCGGCCAGGGCGCTCGCGGCCGCGAACGAGCCCGCCGTGTGGCCGGAGGGGAAGGCGGGATCGTGGGTGAGGGCGCCGACGACGACCGGGACGCGGACGGCGGTGCGCGAGGCGAAGGGACGCCGCCTTCCTATCACGTTCTTGAGGAGGAACTGGCAGAGCCCGACCGCGACCAGCATGGAGACCGTGGCCGCCACCCCCGCCCGCCTACCCCGGGGGCCCCCCCGGAGGGCTGGCCAGGCGGCCGCCGCCGCCCACCCGGCGCCCTTGCCGAGGTCCGAGAGGAAGGCCACGAAGCGGTCCGCGGACCTTCGGTGGGGGAGCCGGTTGACCAGGTGGTAGAGCCGGCGGTCGAGGGACTGCCGGCGGGGGCGGAGCCGTCGCATAAGCTTGCCCCCATGGTGGCGGAAGGAGCCCTCGCCCCCAAGGTGCTCATCTTCAACCCGCGCTCGGGGCCGGACGCCGGAATCGGCGCGGCCCTGCGGCTGGCCTTTCCCGAGCACCTGGTGCTGGAGCTGTCGGAGGGCCAGGACCTGGGCCGCGCCATCGCCTCGGCGGCCGACGACGCGGAGGTGGTCGTGGCGGGCGGGGACGGCACCGTGGGAGGCGCCGTCCGCGCCCTGGCCGGCTCGCGCCGGGTCCTGGGCATCGTGCCCACCGGCACCTTCAACAACTTCGCGGGCGGCCTGGGACTACCTTCGCGGCTCGAGGACGCCGTGGAGGTCGTGAGGCGCGGGCGGGCGGCGTGGGTGGGGCTGGGCGCCGTGAACGGGAACCCCTTCGTGGAGGCCGCCGGGGTGGGCTTCTTCGGGGAGGCGCTCCTGGTCGGGGAGGCGGCCAAGGAGCGCCGGGCGGGGGAGCTCTTTGAGCACCTCGCCCATCTGGCCGGCCGCCGCCCATTCGACTACCGGCTGCAGGGCGACCTCGTGGAGGTGGGGCGCGCGACCTCGATCATCGTTGCCAACACCCCCACCGTGGGCGCCGGCATCGACGTGGGGGGCTCCTCCCCGGCCGCGCCCGGCCTCCAGCTGGCGGTGGTTCGGCCCCCACGCCGGGCGAAGGCGGCGCTGCGCCTGCTGGTCGCCGTGGCCCGGCGGCGCGTGAGCGGGGCGGCGGCAGTCCGCCGCGTGGGCCGCGTCGCGGTCGAGGCCGAGCCCCCCGCGCCCATCTTCGCGGACACCTTCGAGCTGGGTACCACCCCCGCCGTCTTCGAGTCCCTGCCCCGGGCCCTGCGCGTCATCCTGCCGCCATGAGCGCTCCCGCCCTTATCACCTCGGAGCGCATCCGGGTGGCCGGCCTCCAGCTCCACCACACCCGGGGCGGCCGGGGCCGGGCGCTGCTCTTGATCCACGGGCTGGGGTCGGCGGGCGACCTCGAATGGCGCTTCAACCTGGAGGACCTGGCCCGTGATCACCAGGTCTACGCGCCCGACCTGCCCGGCTTCGGCAGGAGCGACAAGCCCCCCCTCCGCTACGGCGTCCCCTACTTCACGCGTGTGCTCGAGCAGTACATGGACCGCCTGGGGGTCGGTTCGGCGGACGTGGTCGGCGCCTCGCTGGGGGGCAGGATCGCCATCGAGCTCGCGCTCGGCCATCCCTCCCGCGTCGACCGCCTGGTCCTCGTCGACGCCCTCGGCCTGGGCAGGCCGCGCCTGCGGCTCTTCTACCCCCTGGTCATGGTCCCCCGCCTGGGTGAGGCGGTCATGGACCTGGTCCGAGCCGGGACGCGGCGGGCCCCGCCCCCGATCGTGCGCAGGGCCTTCTCCCGCCAGGCCGGCCGCGCGGGGTCGGAGGCCGCGCGCCTGCTCGACGACCGCTTCCTTGCCGCCTTGAGGCAGATGCACCAGGAGCCCGGCTTCAGGGCCGCGTACCTGGCCACCCTGCGCTCTCTGGCCCGGCCCGGGACGGCCCTCGATGGACCCGCGCTCGTGGACGGGCTGGCCCGCTGGGGCAAGCCCGTCATGCTCGTCTGGGGGGCGGCCGACCCCCTCTTCCCGGTCGAGCATGCGCGCTCCGCCCACCTGGCCATCCCGGGCTCGCGCCTGGAGGTCATAGAGGGGGCCGGGCACACCCCCCAGGCGGAGCGGCCGGCGGAGTTCAACCGGCGGGTGCGGGAGTTCGTTGCCTGAGGAAGGCCCCGGACGCGTTCCGGGGTCCGAGCCTTGGCCCGGTGAGGCCTACCACGGGCGGGAGTACAGGGC
>JBOHUY010000272.1:0-9628 GCA_050735015.1 Candidatus Dormibacterales bacterium
AACCCGAGGATGACACTACTGGACCTGCTCGACAAGTCGCAGCAGGGCGCCGACCCCGACTTCCTGCGCGACGGGCTGAAGCTGCTGGCGCAGGAGCTGATGGAGGCCGAGGTCACCGAGCTGGCCGGAGCCGGGCGACATGAGCGAAGCCGCGAGCGCCAGGCTTACCGGAACGGCTACCGGGAGCGGGAATGGGACACCAGGGTCGGCACCATCGACCTGGAGATCCCCAAGCTTCGGCAGGGCAGCTATTTCCCGAGCCTGCTGGAGCCGCGGCGCCGGCACGAGAAGGCGCTGCTGTCGGTGGTCCAAGAGGCCTACGTGCACGGCGTCTCCACCCGCTCGGTGGACCAACTGGCGGAAGCCCTGGGGCTGAAGGGGATTTCGAAGGACCAGGTCAGCCGGATCTGCCGAGAGCTCGATGGGCAGGTGGAAGCCTTCCGTACTCGCCCGCTGGAGGGCGAGTACCCCTATCTGATGTTGGACGCGACCTTTGAGAAGGTCCGCCAGGACGGGCGGGTGACCTCCCAGGCGGTGCTGATCGCAGTCGGAGTGAAGAGCACCGGTGAACGCGAGGTGCTGGGGGTGGAGGTCGGTCAGGCGGAGGACCTCGAGGTCTGGCGAGGCTTCCTGCGCCAGCTGGTCAGCCGAGGGCTGACGGGAGTGAGGCTGGTGGTCTCTGACTCCCACCTGGGCCTCAAGCAGGCCATCGCCGAGGTGCTGGCCGGAGCCGCCTGGCAGAGGTGCCGGGTCCACTTCATGCGGAACGCGTTGGCGACCGTCCCGAAGCGAGCGCAGCAGATGGTGGCGGCGATGCTGAGGACGATCTTCGCGCAGGCCGACCAGGCGGCGGCGAGGGCCCAGCTGGCACAGATCGCGACCATGTTCGAGAAGCGCTACCCCAAGCTGGTCGAATGCCTGCGGGGGGCTGAGGAGGAGGTGCTCGCCTACTACAACTTCCCCGCCGAGCACCGGCGGCAGATCTGGTCGACCAACAGCCTGGAGCGTCTGAACAAGGAGGTCAGCAGGCGCTGTGACGTGGTCGGGATCTTCCCCAACCGACAGGCGCTGCTCAGGCTGGTCGGGGCCTTGCTGGAGGAGCAGAACGATGAGTGGGCAGTCAGCCGGCGCTACTTCAGCACCGAGTCAATGAATAAGCTGCTGATGCCGTCCCAGGAGGAGGTGGTGCAGGCTCTGCTCGAGCTTCAGAGCGCATAGTATGTCAGCGGAACTGCGCGACCGGATTTACACCATCTCGCGCGACATGGCCGCATCGCCGATGAGACCGCGGTCCCGCGAGAGAGTTCAGTCAGGCTGGAACTGAGCGAGATGTCCCTCCCCGACCAAGCCCAGCAATGGGTGTTGAGCGTCCTCGAGCCAGGGAGCCGCGTCGCCTCGGTGCGGCTGATTCCGTTGGGTGGCTGGCATGTCAACCACGCGCTCTACGTGCTCGCCCCCGACGGCCACAGCCGCTGGTTCGTCCTGCGCCGCTGGGCGCGGCCGGGCTGGCAAACCGACGATCCCGACTACACCGTCGAACGCGAGCTGCGCGTCCTCTCCCTGCTCGAGCAGACACCGATCCCCGCACCACGGGTCTCGGCAGGGCGATGAGGAACGTGGTAGCCGTTCTGAAGGAGGAACTAGGGTTCTCAGCACGCCAAATTCCCGTAGCTCCGCCTTGAGTCGCCTCGGGGCGGTAAGACAAGCCAAGTCACAGCGCGTTACCTGAACGACTCCCAGCTCGTCTGCACCTGCCTGGAGAAGCGCTACGCGGTCGAAGTGCTCGCCTGGACCTTAGGGCGCCCCCCCCCGTCCTGAGCTAAGCGCTGGGAGATCGTCCTGGAGGCGGAGCTCGTCGAACCGGCGTACTGAGCCGGATCGTCGATCGTCGCCAGGGACGAGCGCCTTGGCCTCTCCTGGCCTTAGATGCCTACCAGGTACTCCGACACGGCGACACTGCCGTCGAAGTAGTTGGCGTGGGTGAGCTTGACGGTGTCCAGGGAGTCAGATCCGATCAGGACGATCTCCATCGCCTCGCGGCCCTCGAGCTCCTTCTCCTTGGCCGCGTAGGCTGCCACTGCCCGCTCACTGTCCACGCCGAACTCCACCACGTCCTCCGCCAGCTTGCCGGCGGCGTGGTCGAACACGATCAGGAAGTGCTGGATGGGTGCGGTCATGTTGGTCCTCCGAGATAGGGTAACGCAGCCGTCCGAAGATCCTTGATCGACTCGAGCAGCTCGACTGGCACCGCCTCGCCACGCTCCTCGATGGCCATCGCCTGGGAGACGGCGTTCAGCAGGGCCAGCACCTCGTCCGGTCCCTGCCCGCTCTTGAAGTCGTGCCGGAGCCGACCCGAGACTCTCTCGACAGCAATCGCCCATTCGTGCATGGCCTGGGTTCGCAGCTGCACCTCGACTAGGCGGGCCTGCCTCGCCTCATCTTCGTACTCCACAATCACGTGGACCGCCCGGTAGCCAGATGACCTGGGATGCTCAATGTAGTCCGAGTACCCGCTCGGCGGCCGGTTCTTCTTCAGCCGCTGCTCGACCCGTCGGAGTTCGGGGATGGAATCCAGGACGGCCCGACAGCCTCCGATGTCCTGCATGTTGGCGAGCGCCATGGTCGGCTCCCGGCGCAGCTTGTCCAGGATCGTGCTGATCCGCTTGAGCCGCTGGGAGACCTCGACCCGACAGCCCTCCGTCCGCACCATCGACCGGAGGCCCATCGTCGCCTTGGTGAGGGCATATTGGTGGGCGGCTCGGTACGCCAGGACCACGGCGATGGCATGGTCGAGCCGGTTCGCATCTCGGAGCTCCCCTCGAAAGAATCGCCTCATCGTGCGCCCCGCTGCGTTGACCTGCGATCGGCTCGGGGCGTGGCTGCCCGGCGGCATTCCTGGGAAGCTACCACGGGGAGTGGAGGGGGACCGACCGGCAGGGCTTGGGAGAGCAGCAGTGGCTTCTTGTACGACCGAGAACGCATCTTCCCGGCTCACCACCGCCCCGCCCCTGTGCCGCTCCGCTGCGCCAAGACGGCGCACTGAGCGAAATAGGTCCGCTGGGGGCCGGGGCTGATTCGACCCCCTTTCTGCGGAGCCGCAGACCCTCCATGCGAGAGGACTGGGGCGAGAAAGGACGCTAGAGAACTGCCGGTTCGCCTCTACGCATGCTAGAGGTCGCTCTAAGTTCGGTGGTGGGCGGCGACGGGATCGAACCGCCGACATCTAGCATGTCAAGCTAGCGCTCTCCCAGCTGAGCTAGCCGCCCGGAGCTGGCCGTCCGCGGGTCCCCGGCTCCCCGCGAACTCCCGGTCGAGGGGACCCCTATTCTAACTGCGTGCCCCCGCCACCGCCCCTCGGTCGCGCGCTCCCGGAAGGGCCGGCGGACGGGAGCGCGCGGCGGCCGGCCCGCGCTCGCGCGCGTCTCCCCAGGTGACGGAGGAGCGGGTATGGCGCCGCAACCTCGCGGCGCTCTGGCTGGCGGAGTTCACGGCTGTTTTTGGCTTCTCATTCCTCTCCCCCTTCCTTCCCCTCTACCTGCACCAGGACCTGGGGGTGCGGGGGCAGGCGCCGCTCGCACTCCTCTCCGGCCTGGCGGCGGGCGCAACCGGCCTCGGCCTCGCCGTCACGAGCCCGTTCTGGGGGATCCTGGCCGACCGTCACGGCCGCAAGCCCATGCTGCTCAGGGCCATGGTCGGGGGCGGCCTAACGGTGGCGCTCATGGGCCTGACCCAGACCCCGGCCGAGCTGATCGCGCTCCGGTTCCTGCAGGGCGCCAGCTCGGGGACGGTGGCGGCGGCCACGGCGCTGGTCGCCGGCGAGACGCCGCGCGCGCGGGTGGGCTGGGCACTGGGCGTGCTGGGGTCCTCCGTGGCGGTGGGGGGCGCCGCCGGACCCCTCCTGGGAGGGATACTCGCCAGCCTGGTCGGCCTGAGGCTGGTCTTCCTGGGGGGCGGCATCCTCGTCCTCCTCTCCGTCATACCTGTCGCGCTGGTCGTGACAGAGGTGAGCTGGCGCCGCGCCTCCGAGCCGCCCCCGCCCGTCATGGCGGCGGTCCGCGGGGCCGGCCCCGGCGCCCTGGGGGCGATCGGGGTCCTGGTCGTGGCCCAGGGCCTGCTCCAGCTCGGCTACAGCTCGACGCAGCCGCTCGTCGTCCTGCGCCTGCTCCGCCTCTTCCCGCACGGCACCTCGAGCGTGACGGGGGTCGCCTTCGCCGCCGCCGGCCTGGCCACGGCGGTGGCGGCGGTCAGCTACTCGCGGGTGGCGAGGCGGATCGGGTACCGGCCCACGGCCGCCTTGGCCGCGCTGCTGCTGGGGGGCTCGATCGTGGGGGCGGCGCTGGCGCCGTCCGTGCCGGCGGTCGTGGTGGCGGTCGGGCTCTTCGGGCTCCTGTACGGGATGGTCAACCCGTGCGTCTCGGCGATGATCGGGCTGGAGGCGCCGGCGAGGGTCCAGGCGCGCATCTTCGGGGCCGCGTACTCGGCCTACGCCGTCGGGCTGGCGGTGGGGCCGACCGTCTCGGGCGGGATCGCGGCCCGCTACGGCGTGGCCGCCGGGATGATGTTCGCGGCGGCCACGGCGGTGGCCCTGGCGGCGACGCTGGGGGCACTGGCGCGCGAGCCGGCGCGGTGACGCCACCTCCTGCCAGAATGGGCCCGCCCGTGCTCCCTGCAGCCGCCCGCACCGCCTTCCTGGCCGCCTTGCTCCTGGCCGCGGCCGCCGCAACCGCCGCCTGCGGCTATGCGAACCCCTACGGCTCGACGGCTCCGGCGGCAGGCGTCCAGACCTCGAGCTCGCCTTCGCCTCACGCCAGCGCCACGACGGGCGGAGACTCCTTCACGGCAGGCGCCGGTGTGAGCCCCGTGGAGCTGTCCGACGGGCTCGAGTACATCGACCTCAAGGTCGGTCACGGAGCGGCGGCCAAGAGCGGAGAGAAGATCTCCGTCCAGTACACGGGCTGGCTGAGCAATGGCAGCTCCTTCGACTCCAGCTGGTCGAGAGGCCAGCCCTTCACCTTCACGGTCGGGAAGGGTCAGGTCATCAAGGGCTGGGACGAGGGCGTGCCCGGGATGCGAGTCGGCGGCAAGCGCAAGCTCATAATTCCGCCCGCTCTCGGGTACGGCTCGCAGGGCCAGCCCCCCACCATCCCGGCCAACTCGACCCTCACCTTCGAGGTGACGCTGGTCTCCATCGGCTGAGGCCCGCCGGACGGCCGTGGCGGCCGCGAAGCCGGACCGGGGGGAAGCCCGGTCGGCGGTCATCGGCGGTCAGGAGACGCGCGCGATGCCGATGTAGAGGATCGCGAAGAGGAAGACCCAGACGATGTCCACGAAGTGCCAGTAGATGGCGCAGGCGTAGACACCGACGTGGTGCTCGGCGTTGAACTGGCCCCGGGCCGACCTGTAGAGCACCAGGGACAGGAAGATGAGGCCGCCCAAGACGTGCAGGCCGTGGAAGCCCGTCATGGCGAAGAAGGCGCTGGCGAACTGGTTGGTCGCGAAGCGGATCTCGGCGGTGATGAACTCGAAGGCCTGCCCCGCTTCGAAGGCCACCCCGAGCGCGATGGTGACGAGCAGCCAGATCATGTAGCGGCGGCGGTCCCCCCTCTGGATGGAGACGTGGGAGAGGTGCATGGTCGCGCCGCTGGTCAAGAGGATGACCGTGTTGATGGTCGGAAGCGGGAAGACGGAGACCGCGCGCGTCCCGCTGGGGGGCCAGTTGAGGTGGGAGCTGTACATGTAGAAGTACATCGCGAAGAGGCTTCCGAAGAACATCACCTCGGAGGCGAGGAAGATGAACATGCCCATCATCCCGGGCCTCATGAAGGGATGGGGCGGGGTCTCCACCCTCACCTCGGGCGCCGCCACGACGGAGGACATCAGCCCGTCAGTGCTCCGGTCCCGAGCGGCCCCGGCCCTTGGGGGCCTGGCCCGGGAACATCCTCACGTCCTCGACCGTGACCCAGCCACCGATCCCGACCAGGAAGACCAGGAGCCCCAAGAGGCCGGTCACCCACCTGACGGTGGAGCTGAAGGGGATGGCGGCGAAGGAAAGGAGGAAGAGCCCCACGCAGATGAGGAAGGGGTACCGGCTCGCGGGGGTGACGTGGATGCCCATCTCGTGGGCGTGAGCGAGGTAGTCGAAGGCGGAGGGGGGTGCCACCTCAAGATGGGTGTCGTAGGCCCTCGCCTCCCGGCGGTCGGGGTCGGCGGACCGCCAGGCCCGGAAGGCGGCCCCCGCCGCCTCCGTAGTCGGCCAGATGGAGTAGCCGCAATTGAGGCAGTACTGCGTGAAGCGGGCGGTCAGGAGGCCGCAGCGGGGGCAGTCCACCCCCATGGCCGGGTTGGAGATATCCACATACCGGGTCCGCTTCGTGACTGGCACCAGGACTTAAAAGGACTCCTCGAGAGGTTCGGGGCCTGAGATCGCGGGCCCGACGGACTAAGAATTCTAGCAACCTGCCCGGCCCGCCGAGGAGCCCCCGGGCCCGGGGGCCGCTCCGGCCACCCTCATATACTGTAGGGCGAATGTCGCGGCGATCCTGGATTCGGCTGGCCCTTCCAGGGGCGCTGGCGGCGGCCGTGATCGTCCTCTTGACCGCGGTGCCCGCCGGCGCCGGCTGGGTGATCTTCCCCACCCCGGTGTCCCCCAACGGCCAGCGGATCTACAACCTCTACGAGCTCATCTCGGTACCGGCCATCGTGATCTTTCTCTTCATCGAGGTCGCGCTCCTGCTCATCATCGTGAGGTTCCGCCGCCGCGGGCCCCTCCAGGTCCCGGCCCAGTTCCACGGCAACACCAAGCTGGAGCTCGTCTGGACCGCCATCCCCCTGGTCATCCTCCTCATGATCGCGGCCGTGTCGCTGGTGGAGCTGCAGACGGACTTCGTCAAGCCCACCCTGGCGGGCTCGGGCTTCCAGGTCCAGGTCACAGGCCGGCAGTTCCAGTGGAACTACACCTACCCTCAGGGCTTCACCGTCGCCGGCAACCTGGTCGTGCCGACCGGCACCATGGTCCGGCTCAAGGTCAACAGCACCGACGTCATCCACTCCTGGTGGGTGCCCTCCATCACCGGCAAGACGGACGCCGTGCCCGGCTACAGCAACTACACGTGGCTCAAGATCAGCCAGCCGGGCAAGTGGCACGGCGAGTGCGCCGAGCTCTGCGGAGCCGGCCACTACTCGATGCAGACCACGGTCACCGCGGTCAGCCCGGGCGACTACCGGGCCTGGGTCGCGAAGCAGACGGCGCACGGCGGCGCCTCTCCGGCGCCGTGAGGCAAGGCAGGTAAGAATGGCGACTCTATCACCCCCCAAACCCAAGCACTACGACGACACCTTCTTCAGCCCCATCACCCTCTGGCTCACGACCACCGACCACAAGCTGATCGGGATCATGTACATGACGACCGGGTTCCTGTCCTTCCTGGTCGCGGGCCTGATGGCGCTGGTGATGCGGCTTCAGCTCGCCCAGCCCAACCAGAGCCTGGTCTCGGCGCAGTTCTACAACGAGCTCTTGAGCACGCACGGGACGACGATGATCTTCTTCTTCGTCATCCCCTTCTTCACGGGGATGATGAACTACGTCGTCCCTCTCGCCGTGGGAGCCCGGGACATGGCCTTCCCGCGCCTCAACCTGCTCGGGTTCTGGCTGGTGCCCTTCTCCATATTCCTCTACTACGCGGGCTTCTTCACGGGCGGCACCTTGAGCGCGGGCTGGACCGGCTACCCGCCCCTCACCGAGCTCAAGTTCAGCCCCGGCACGGGCACCGATCTCTGGATCCTGAGCCTGGCCGTGTTCGGGCTGGGCTCGATCATGGCCGCCACCAACTTCCTCACCACCATTCTCGCGCTGCGCGCGCCGGGCATGACGCTGGGCCGCCTGTCGGTCTTCACGTGGTCGGCCATCTCGACCGCCATTCTCATGCTACTGGCGACGCCGGCCCTCACGGCGGCGCTCATCCTGCTCCTCTTCGACCGCGAGTTCGGCACCGACTTCTTCGGCACGGCGGGCCGGCCGGTGCTCTACCAGCACCTCTTCTGGTTCTACTCGCACCCGGCTGTCTACATCATGATCCTGCCCGGGTTCGGCATGATCTCGGAGATCATCCCCGTCTTCAGCCGCAAGCCGCTGTTCGGCTACAGCTCCATGGTCGCCGCCCTCTTCGGGATCGTCTTTTTGTCCCTGGGCGTGTGGGCGCACCACATGTTCACGGTCGGCATGAACATCTATGCCGAGGCCTTCTTCATGTTCATGACGATGTTCATCGCGGTCCCCACCGGGGTCAAGTTCTTCAACTGGATCGCGACGGCCTGGCGGGGGTCGGTCGAGTTCACGGTGCCCATGAAGTTCGCGTTCGGGTTCCTGGCCACGTTCCTGATCGGGGGCATCACAGGCATCTACCTGGCCGCGGTGCCCGTCGACACCCAGCTCCACCAGTCCTACTACGTGGTCGCGCACCTCCACTACGTGCTCTTTGGAGGCAGCGTCTTCACCATCTTCGCGGGGCTTTATTTCTGGCTGCCCAAGTTCACGGGCCGGATGATGAGCTCCCGCCTCGGGAACCTCAACTTCTGGACCCTCTTCATAGGGTTCAACGGGACCTTCCTGCCCATGCACTCGCTCGGGCTGTCCGGCATGCCGCGCCGCATCTACACGTACCCGGGCGGGTTCGGTGAATCCGACTGGGGGGGCATCAACCTCTTCATCACGGCCATGTCCTTCCTGATCGCGCTCTCCGTGCTCACCTTCGTCATCAACTTCCTCTGGAGCCGCAAGCACGGCGAGGTGGCCGGCAACGACCCCTGGCTGGCGAACTCCCTCGAGTGGGCCTCCACGTCGCCTCCGGCGCCCTACAACTTCGAGCGGGTACCCGAGGTGCGCAGCTTCATGCCCATGAGGGACATCCGCGGCGGCGTGCTGCCCCGGCGCACGGAGGCCGAGCCGGCGGGGGTGCCGGGCTAGACGAGGACCGGATGTCGGCTCAGCCAGAGGATGGCTCGGCCGCGTCGCCCTCTTCGGCCGTGTCCCTCAGCTCACCGACCGCCATCGGACCCCCTCGGGGAGGGGGATCGAGGCTTCTCGGGCAACGTGGACGAGGCCCGCAGGCGGAGGGGTCGCCATGTCGCGGTCCCCTTGGAAGGCGTCCCCTCACCACGACGTCAGGTCAGAGTGGAGAACCGCCCCTCAACCTGCACGACCTGCCGGACCGGCTACTCGTGCTCGGCCGGATAGCGCTCGGCGGACTCCAGCGCCTGGGCGGCGTGGTTGCGGCGATCGGCACGCACAACCCACCAGCCCAACCCCGTCACCCCGGCTCCGGCGACCGCGAACGTGAGGATGACGGCCATGGTGGCGAACGGCCACTCCCCCGTGCCGAAGAGGATCGTCACGGCCCTATTATCGCTCGCCCGCCCCCAGCAGCCGGCGCGGCCCCATTCCGGGCATGGTGAGAGGCGGCGGGCGTCGCTTACCCTAGTGCCATAGACCTCGTCGACTACGTCATCCTGATCGCCCTCGCCATCGGCCTCGCCAACGGACACAAGCGAGGGCTCTGGCTTTCCCTCACGCAGTACCTGGGCCTGGTCGTGGGCGTGGTCGTGGCGGCCGCGCTGGCGCCCACGGTGACCC
>JBOHUY010000273.1:0-4379 GCA_050735015.1 Candidatus Dormibacterales bacterium
TGGCTGCCCTGGGCCTTCGAGGCCTGCCTTCTCAAGGGGAGGTCCAACTACCTCTCCTTGAGGCGCTGGCGCCGCTACCTGGCAGAGCCCTGCCGAGAGGCCGACGAGCTGCGCTTCAAGCTCAAGATCCTGGTCTGGCTCAACCAGACCTCGACCGGAGATCGCTCCGAGCTCCGCCTGCAGGGCTCGGACGAGGTCTTCTGGGCCAGGATCGCGAGCGACCCCCTGGACTGCGTGGGGGTCCGCTGCACCTCCGAGGACTGCTACGTGCACAGGGCGCGAGAGGAGGCGGAGTCGGCCGACCTGATCGTGGTCAACCACGCCCTATTGCTCGCCGACGCCGTCCAGGGCGGGGCCATCCTCCCGCACTACGAGCACCTGGTCGTGGACGAGGCCCACCACATGGAGGAGGCGGCGACGCAGGGCCTCCGCCAGGAGGTGGACGGGCCCGGCCTGCTCGCCCTCCTGGAGCGCCTGGCGGGCTCGGGCGGCGAGAGGGGGCTGATCGAGCAGCTGGTGGCCGAGCCGGACCTCTTCACGGCCGACGTGGGCCTGGAGGAGGCCGCCGGCCTGGCGGTGGCGGCGCGGAGCCGGGCCGAGGAGCTCTTCGAAGCCGCCTGGGACTGGGTCCGCTCCACGATCGGGGAACGGGACGAGTCGGTGCGCCTCACGCCGGCCGTCAAGAAGGGGCCCCAGTGGGAGCGCCTGCGCGAGCGCGGCGAGGACGGGCTGACGGCCCTGGCCGCCCTGGAGGTGAAGCTCCGACGGGCCGTGGCGGCGGGCCGGGAGTGGCTCCCGGGCGACGAGCCGGACCAGGGCCTGCGCGAGCTGGACGTGATCAGAGGGCGCCTGCAGGAGGCGGCGGGGCTCGTCAGGGAGGCGGTCGCGGAGCCCGACCCCAACCGCGTCACCTGGTTCCAGGTCCTGGCCCGCGCCCCCGCCCTCACGCTTCGCTCGGTGCCTCTCGACGTGGGCGGGCTGCTCCGGGAGCACGTCTTCGAGGGCAGGGGCTCGGTCGTCCTCACGTCCGCCTCGCTCGCCGTCGGCGGCACTTTCGACTACTTCCTCTCCCGGGTCGGCCTTTCCGGCCGGGACGTCGAGACTCTCATCCTGGCCTCCCCCTTCGACTATCTGCGTCAGGCCCTCGTGTGCCTGCCCTCGGGCCTGCCCGAGCCTCAGTCGCCGGAATTCGCCGGGGCGCTGGCGGAGGTGGTCTCCGACGTCGTTTCCAAGATCGAGGGGCGCACGCTCGCCCTCTTCACCTCGCACCGCCAGCTGCGCGAGACCTGCTGGGCCTTGAAGCAGCGCCGCGACCTCGACTCCATCCTCATCCTGGCCCAGGGCGTGGACGGCCCCCGGCGCCAGGTCCTTCGCGCCTTCGCGGAGTCCGAGCGCGCCCTGCTCCTGGGCACGGCCAGCTTCTGGGAGGGGATCGACCTGCCTGGAGACCAGCTCTCCTGCGTCGTCATGGCCCGCCTTCCCTTCCCGGTTCCGAGCGATCCCGTCTTCGCCGCCCGCGCCGAGATGGTGCGCGACCCCTTCCGGAACTACGCGCTGCCCCTGGCGGCGCTACGGCTCAAGCAGGGCTTCGGCCGGCTCATCCGGCGCGGCACGGACCGCGGGGCGGTGGTGATCCTGGACGCGCGCATCTCCAGCCGCGACTACGGCCGCGCCTTTCTGGAGGTGCTGCCTCCCGCCTCCCGCTTCCAGGGCCCGGCGGGGGAGGTGGGGGCTCGCGTCAGGGAGTGGCTGGGCATGCCCGAGCTCCGGTCCGGGTCGCCGGCCGGCGCCTGAGTGCCCGTCCTCTACGTGGTCTCGACCCCGATCGGCAACCTCGAGGACCTGGGTGGGCGGGCCCTTCGCATCCTGGGGGAGGTCGACGCCATCGCGGCCGAGGACACCCGGGTCACGGCCCGCCTGCTCGCCCGCCACGGAATCCGCCGGCCCATGATCAGCTACCGGGCCCCCGTGGAGATGCGTGCGCTGGGCCGTCTCCTGGCCCGCCTGGCGGTGGGCGACGTGGCCCTCGTCTCGGACGCCGGCACGCCCGCCCTCAACGACCCCGGCCAGGCCCTCGTGGAGGCGGCCTGGGCGGCCGGCCACCGGGTCGTCCCCGTGCCCGGACCGAGCGCGGTGACGGCGGCCCTGGCCGCCTCCGGCTTCGGAGGGCCGGGCTTCACCTTCGCGGGCTATCTGCCGCGCCGCCCCGGCCACCTGCGCCGGTTCGCCGAGGGCCTTGTCGACGACCCTCGCCCGGCCGTGGCCTTCGAGTCGCCCCACCGGGTACTGAAGTCGCTCGCTATACTCGCTGAGGTCCTCCCGGACCGCGCCCTCGCAGTCGCGCGCGAGCTGACCAAGCTCCACGAGGAGATCGTCCGCGGCACCCCCTCGGAGGTCCTCGCACGCCTCGAGGGCCGGGCCCGGGGGGAGTTCACCCTGGTCATCTCAGGAGCCCGCAAGCCTTCCCGATGAGCGAGACCTTCTACGTCACCACCGCGATCGACTATGTGAACGGCCGCGCTCACATGGGCCACGCCATGGAGAAGGTGGGGGCCGACATGCTCGTCAGGTACCGGAAGTCGCGCGGCGACGAGGCCTGGCTGGTGCTCGGCTCCGACGAGCACTCGCAGTCGGTCGAGCGCGCGGCCCGGGCCGAGGGCAAGACGCCGGAGCAGTACTGCGACGAGATGGACCCCGTCTGGAGGGCCCTTTGGGCCCGCTACGAGGTCGATTTCAGCGCCTACGTCCGCAGCTCCAGCCCCGAGAACCGCGCCACCACCGACGAGTTCATGCGGCGCCTGCACGAGGCGGGCTGGATCTACAAGGGCGCCTACGAGGGCTGGTACTGCCCCAGCTGCGAGCAGTTCTACCCGGAGGAGGAGCTGCTCCCCAACGGGAACTGCCCCGAGCACCCCGACCAGAAGCCCGAGTGGCTCCAGGAGGAGAACTACTTCTTCCGGGCCTCCGCCTTCACGGAGAGGGTCCGCGAAATGCTCGAGCGGCCCGACTTCCTGCAGCCGGAGGCGCGGCGGCACGAGATGCTGGAAGCGATCAGCCAGGGTCTCCGGGACGTCAGCATCTCCCGGGCTTTCACGCGCTGGGGCTTCCCGCTCCCGTTCGACCAGAGCCAGGTCGTGTACGTCTGGTTCGACGCCCTCCTGTGCTACGCGACAGGGGCCGGCTTCGCCACCGACCCCGCCCTCTTCGAACGCTTCTGGCCGTGCGACGTGCACACGATAGGGAAGGGGATCACGCGCTTCCACACCCTCATGTGGCCGGCCATGCTCATGGCGGCCGGCGTGGAGCTGCCGCGGCGCGTCTACTCTCACGGCTACATCACGATGGCGGGCGAGAAGATGTCCAAGTCGCGCGGGCTCTTCTTCGACCCCGAGCGGCTGGTCGACGTCTTCGGGGCGGACGGGGCCCGCTACCTGCTCCTGAGGGGCTTCCCCTGGGGCCGCGACACCGACTTCGACCTCGGTCAGCAGCTGGACCGCTTCAACTCCGACCTCGCCAACGACCTCGGGAACCTCGCCTCGCGAACCCTGACCATGATCGGGCGGTACCGGGGCGGCCGCGTGCCGCCCGCGGCGGGCGAGCCCCCCGGCCTGCCTCTGCGGGCGGCGCTGGAGGGCGTCGAGCGCGCGATGGAGGCGCTCGCCTTCGACGAGGCTCTCAAGGAGGCCTGGCGGCTGGTGGCCTGGACGAACCGGTTCATCGAGGACTCCGCGCCCTGGAACCTCGCCAAGGACCCCGCCCGGGCGGCAGACCTGGATGCGGTCCTGTACCGGGCGGCCGAGGTCCTGAGGATCCTGGCGCAGCTTCTCGCCCCCGCCATGCCGGCGGCCATGGGCGAGCTCGGCCGGCGCCTGGGCTCGGTGGCGGCGGGGTCCTGGGAGGACGCCGTCTCCTGGGGCGGCCTGCCCGCGGGCACGGCGGTGGAGACGGGGTCGGCCCTTTTCCCGCGCCTGGACCGCGAGCAGGTGCTGAGGTCGCTCGAATCGAGCTGATCGACACCCACCTCCACCTGGAGGAGCTGCCCGACGTGCCGGCGGCGCTGGCGGAGGCACGCCAGGCGGGCGTGTCGCGCCTCATAACCATGGGCGTGGACCTCAAGAGCAGCCGGGGTGCGGTGGCGCTGGCCGAAGCCCACCCCGAGGTGCTGGCGGGGGTCGGCCACCATCCTTCCAGCGAGGGCGAGCCGGACCTGGAAGCCCTCCGGCGCCTGCTCCGCCACCCCAAGGTGGTCGCGGTGGGGGAGGTGGGCCTGGACGGCTCCTTCCCGGAGGGGGCCTCCGGGCGCCGGCATGAGTGGTTCGACGCCATGTGCGGCCTCGCCGCGGAGGCCGGCCTGCCGGTCTCGGTGCACTCCCGGGAGG
>JBOHUY010000274.1:0-1621 GCA_050735015.1 Candidatus Dormibacterales bacterium
CCCTCGCGGGCCACCTCGTGGACGTCCGCGAGACGGCTGCCGAGGCGCTCGCCGAGGCGCTCGGCTGATGGAGCCGGTACGCACGGTCAGGGGCCGCATGGCGCCCCTCGACCGCGCCAACGTCGACACCGACCAGATCATCCCCAAGCAGTTCCTGAAGCGGATCGACCGCAGCGGGTTCGGGCCCTTCCTCTTCCACGACTGGCGGCGGGCGGGTGACTTCGTGCTCGACCGCCCCCAGTACAGGGGTGCCTCGGTCCTGGTGGCGGGCCCCAACTTCGGCTGCGGGTCCTCCCGCGAGCACGCGCCCTGGGCGCTCCAGGACGCCGGCTTCCGGGCCGTGATCGCGCCCTCCTTTGCCGACATCTTCAGCGCCAACTGCCTCAAGATCGGGCTCCTGCCGGTCCGGCTGCCCGAGGGCCAGGTCCGCCACCTCATGGACCTGGCCGAGGAGGACCCCCGGGCGGTCGTCGAGGTGGACCTCGAGGCGGGGGCGGTGCGGGGCGAGGGCTTCGAGTACGGCTTCCAGATCGACGAGTTCGCGCGCCGCTGCCTCCTGAACGGCTGGGACGAGGTCGCCCTCAGCCTCCTCCAGGAGGACGCCATCGCCGCCTACGAGAGATCGCGGCCGGAATGGATGCCGGTCGTGGCCTGAGGAGCGCGCGAGCCCCGGCTCAGGGCCGGGTGACCGCGCCCTCGGAGGCGGAGCCCACGAGCGCCGCGTACTTGGCGTAGACCCCCGTCCGGTAGCGGGGCGGGGGCGGGGACCAGCCCCGCAGGCGCTCCTCGATGTCCACCCCCTCCACGTCCACCCGGCGGGCGGCCACGTCGATGGCGACGATGTCGCCCTCGCGGAGGGCCGCCAGGGGGCCCCCGGCGGCGGCCTCGGGCGCGGCGTGGCCGATCATGAGGCCCCTGGTGGCACCGCTGAAGCGGCCGTCCGTGATGAGGGCGACCGACTCCCCGAGGCCCTCCCCCACGATGGCGCTGGTGACGGCCAGCATCTCCCTCATGCCGGGCCCGCCCCGGGGCCCCTCGTAGCGGATGACGACGACGTCGCCGGCCTCGATGCGGCGGGCGTCCACGGCCGCGAAGGCGTCCTCCTCGCGGTCGAAGATCCGGGCCCGCCCCCGGTGCCGCAGCGGGGTGTGGGGCGAGATCTTGACCACCGCGCCCTGGGGGGCGAGGTTCCCGTGCAGCACGACGAGGCCGCCCTCCGCCCGCAGGGGGCGGTCGAGGGGCGCCACCACGGTCTGCCCGGGCGACTCCACGACCCCCTCGCACTCCTCGCCCAGCGTCCGCCCGGTCACGGTCAGAGCGCCCCCGTCGACGTACCCCCCCTCGATCAGGCGCCGGGTCAGCAGCGCGATGCCGCCCGCCCTGTGGAGGTCGACGGCCACGTGGTCGCCACCCGGCTTGAGGCTGGCCAGAAGGGGCGTGCGCCGGCTGACCGCGTCGATGTCGTCGAGGTGGAGCTCGAGGCCCGCCTCGCGGGCGAGGGCGAGCAGGTGGAGGACGGCGTTGGTGGAGCCCCCGCTCGCCGCCACCGCCGCCACCGCGTTCTCGAAGGAGGCGAGCGTGAGGATGCGCGAGGGCCGGAGGTCCTCGTGGAGGGCGCGCA
>JBOHUY010000275.1:0-5164 GCA_050735015.1 Candidatus Dormibacterales bacterium
CCTCGGGCGCGGGTGCGGCTGTGCCGCCCGACGAGCGCCGGTGGCGCCGGCGCCGACCGTCCGTTCCGGCCCCCGGCGCGGCCTCGAAGGCTCGGCGGGCCACGATGCGCGCCACCTCCCCCTGGGCCACCACCGCCTCCTTCTGGTCCAGCACCTCGACCTCCCACACGGTCAGGCCCCAGCGGGGGTTGGCGACCGCGCGCTTGCGGGCGAGCCGCCAGCGCGTGCGCACAGTGTCGCCCGGGCGGACCGGGAGGTTGAACTTCCAGCTCATGCCCACCATGCCGATCGTGGCGGAGAGGGGCACGTCCATGGAGCCCAGGCCGAGCGCGATCCCGGAGATGAGGCTGGCATGCGCCACGCGGCCCCCGAAGTGGCCTGCGCCGGCGTGCCGCTCGTCCACGTGCAGGGGGTTGAAGTCCCCGGCCAGGCAGCTGAAAGACGTGAGGTCCGCGTCGGTGAGGGTGCGGCCCCGCGTCTCCCAGCTGCCGCCGAGCCTCAAGTCCTCGAAGTACTGAAGTTCCAGGCCGTTCTCCTGAGCCTGCCCCGCCGGGGGCCGGGCGTCCCACGAAGGCTGCGGCGCAGCATGAGCACTATACGGCGCACCTCCCGCGCCCGGGCTCGGATAACGCGTGCGTGTTATCATACGTTATCCAGATGGCCGCTCCGCCGAGCCCGTACCGGCCCGGGATGGGGCTGGAGCCGCCCTACCTGGGCGACAGGGCGCCCCAGCTGGAGCGCTTCCGCCAGTTCCTGGCCGACCGCCAGCAGCCGCACAACCTGCTCGTGACAGGGCTCCGGGGAGTGGGCAAGACCGTCCTCCTCCGCCACTACAGCCAGGAGGCGGAGGAGCAGGGCTGGCCCGTCGTGGAACGGGAGTTCTCGGAGGCGGACTCGGAGCCTCGGCTCTTCGCGGCCGCCATCCTGGCCGATCTCCTGGAGCTCGCCCACCGGATCTCGAGGTCGAAGCGCGTGCGCGACGCGGCGGGGCGCCTGGCCCAGGGCGCGCTCGACTTCGTGGGCACCCTCTCGGTCACCTACAGCGGCGTCGAGCTGGGCCTCAGCCCCGGCCGCCGCCCCTCCGGGCCCCGGCGCCGCTTCGACGAGGACCTGCGCGACGCCCTCCTCAAGGTCGGGGAGCTCTGCGAGCGCAGCGAGCACCCCGGCTTCGTGCTCCGCTACGACGAGTTCCACGCCGTCGAGGAGCGGCGCGCCGAGCTCACCGTCAGCGCGCTCCTGGCCGCCCTCGCCGCCGTACAGCAGCGCCAGGTACCGGTGCTCGTCGTGCTCTGCGGCCTGCCCGCCCTGCAGGAGAACCTGGCCCGCTCCAAGAGCTACTCCGAGCGCATGTTCACGATCGAGGGGCTGGGCCACCTGCGCCCGCCCGAGGACCGCGCCGCCCTCATCGACCCCGCCGTGCGCAGGGGCCGGCGCTTCGAGGAGGAGGCGGTGGAGGCGGTCATGTCGGACACGGCCGGATACCCCTTCTTCATCCAGCTCTACGGCGACCAGCTCTGGAAGGGCAGCCGCGGCGAGACCGTCACCCGCCGGGACTTCGACCGCCTGCGGCCGGAGATCCTGCGGATGCTCGACGCCAGCTTCTTCGAGTCGCGGCTGCTGCGCGCCGCGCCCTACGAGCAAAGGCTGCTCCGCATGATCGCGGCCCAGGGCGAGTCGGTCACCATGGAGCAGCTCCAGTTCCGCTCCGGCTGGCGCAACAACCAGCTCCAGCCCGCTCTGCGCCGGCTGACCCGCAAGGGCCTCGTGCACCGGCCCTCGAGGGGGAAGGTGGCCTTCGCCGTGCCCATGTTCGGCGCCTATCTGCGGCGGCGTGCGGAGGACTGAGCGCAGGATGGCAGAAGATAACCCCGGAGTGCTATCCAAGGCCAGGGAAGCGATCGGGGGCCGGGCTCGCTGATGGGGGGCCACTACTGCGTCAACTGCGGGACGCCGCTCGCCCGCGTCGAGGTCGAGGGCCAGGTCCTCGAGGGCTGCGGTGTCTGCGGCTTCGTCCTCTGGCGGGACCCCAAGGTCGTGACCATGGTCGTCGTGGAGGCGGCGGGCGAGATCGTGCTCGGCCGGCGGGCGCTGGAGCCCGGGTACGGGCTCTGGTGCCTGCCCGGGGGCTTCGTCAACGACCACGAGCACCCGGCCGCGGCCGCCGCCCGCGAGTGCAGGGAGGAGATCGGCGCGGAGGTGGAGATCCTGGGCCTCGTGGGCGTCTACCACGTCAGTAAGGTGGACGCCCCCAGCATGGTCGCGGTCGCCTACAGGGCGGTCCTCGGCCCGGGCCAGCGGCCGCGGCCGGGCCCCGAGATGCTCGAGGTGGGTTCCTTCACCCTGCCCCGTCTGCCCCCCCTCGCCTTCCCCAGCCACGCCGAGGCGCTCAGCGATTGGAGCGCGGGACGCCCGGGCTGAGCTCCCTGCTCACCGGCCCGGCTGCGGGAGGATGTGGACGACGTCGCCCACCGCCACCTTCCTGCCCGCGACCCGGAGCGCGCCGTCCTCGTCGAGTCCCTCCGCCAGGCCCGTGAAGCTCTCGCCCGGCAGCTCCACCCGGACGCGGCGGCCGAGCGTGTCGGAGAGCTCCCGCCAGCGCCCCAGGACCTCGGTCGCCGGACGCGGCCACCAGGCGTCCAGGCGATCCCGGACGGCCTCAAGGAGGGGGTCGCGCGGGGCCCCCAGCCGGGCGGCGCCGGGGGGCGCCCAGGTCAGGTTGACGCCCACGCCCACGAGGGCCCGGCCGGGCGGCGACTCGACCAGGATGCCTCCCACCTTGGCGCCATCCAGGAGGAGGTCGTTGGGCCACTTGAGGCGGACCTCCCGCCCGGAGGCGCGCAGGCACGCCTCCGCGGTCGCCACGCCCGCGGTCAGGCTGGCCAGGGGGCGGGCGGAGAGGACAAAGGAGGCCAGCAGGGCCGTCCCGCGGGGGGCGTCCCAGCGCCGCCCCAGGCGGCCCCGGCCCGCCGTCTGGACCTCGGCCACGACGACCGTGCCGAGGGGCAGCCCGCGCGCCTCCTCCTGGGTCGAGCGCACGCTGTCAAGCCGCCTCAGCATGGGGCCGCTCACGGCGGCCTAAGCTTAGGGATCGTGGCCGGGACGCAGTGGGACAAGCTGGGCCAGATGGACGCCGCCTTCGAGGTCGTGGCGCCCGCCATCAGGCGCGTCGCGCGCGCGGAGGGGGTGGCGCTCCAGGAGTTCCACAACGAGGACCCGGTCTGGCGGCTGGCCTTCGCGCGGGCGCGGGGCGAGGGCCGCGTGGACGTGGCCTGGCAGGAGGCCCGCCCCGACGCCTACCAGGTGCGCGCGCTCTGGTGGGTGGACGACTACGAGACGACCATGCGGCGCCTCCACGAGGAGGCGGTGGGGGAGTTCACGCGGGAGAGGCCCCCGGGGGAGCTGGAGACCCTGCTGAAGGCCGCCCTCGAGCGCGTGGACGGCTGGGACGACTCCGTCCTCGACAAGGAGACCGGCCCCTATCCGGACTGGCGCCGGTACCAGACGCCGGAGGAGTTCGGCCGGGTCCGGCTGCCCCGGCGGGGATGAAAAGCCCCGTGACCGCCTGCTGGCGGCGTCCCGCGCGGCCGTGATCCACCGCGCGGTCACGCTGGTCGTCCTCATCCTGGCCTCGCTGGGCGCCTTCGCGCTCCTCAGCGACCGCCTCGTCAGCACCTTCGACGCACGCAGCCTGGCCGCGCTGGGGGTGCTCGTGCTCGTCTGCGCGGTGGGCGGGGTCGCCTTCAGCTGGAAGCGGTACCGGCGCGGGGTCAGCCGACCAGCTTCACGCCCAGGTGCCTACGGCCCAGGCGGCGGGCCGAGGTCAGGATGAGAGGGGTGAGGGACTCGAGCATGGGGGCCAGGCGCAGCCCCCCCAGCGCGACCGCCTGAACGCCCTCGATCTCGCCCGCCAGGCCGGCCGCCGCCGCCAGCGCGGGGCCGTCGTCGCCGCACAGGAAGCAGAACTCGTCGAGGACCGCGCCCGGCTCGGCCAGCTTCCCCGCCGAGAGGGAGTGGAAGCCCGCCACCACCCTCGCCCCCGCCCAGAGGCGCTGCAGGAGGGCGGCCGCCGACCCTTCCGGTGGAGGGGTGTAGTAGAAGGCCCCCGCCTCGCGCCTCATGGGCACCACCGGGCAGACGGCGACCAGGCCGGGGGGTGGGTCGAGGCTCTCGGCGAGGGCGGCCAGGCCCTCGAAGGGGACGGCCAGGACGGCCACGTCGGAGTCCGAGAGGGCGGCCGCGTTGTCCCCGCCCGTGATGCGGCGGCCGGACTCCGAGGCCAGCTGGGCGGCCAGCGCGGCGCCCCTTTCCGGAACGCGCGAGCCGATGCGGACCTCGTGTCCCCGCGACCACCTGAGGGCGAGGCCCCTGCCCAGGTCGCCGCCGCCGCCCAGGATGCCGATCCGCACCGCCGCATAACAGTAGAGTGTTGGCCGTGCCGGCTGGGGTCTGGGCTGTCGTCCTGGTCAAGTCCTTCGACTCCGCCAAGCAGCGGCTGGGAGGTGCGCTGGACGGGGCCTCGAGAGAGCGCCTGGCGCGCGCCAACGCCGGCCGCGCCCTCGCCGCCGCCGCCGCCGCCGACCACGTCCTGGCCGTGGCCGGGGGCACCGAGGCCGCCCGTCTGGCCCGCCTGGCCGGGGCGGAGGTGCTACTGGAGGCCTCCCCCGCCGGCCAGAACCAGGCCGCCGCGGCGGGTGTCGAGCACGCGCTGAGGCGAGGCGCCGGGGCCGTCCTGCTCCTCTCCAGCGATCTCCCCCTGGTCACCCGGCGCCACGTGGCGCGGATGCTCGCAGCGGCCCGGGGCCGGCCCGCGCCCCTCGCGGTGGCCGCCCCGGCGGCCGGTCGCGGGGGCACCAACGCCCTCTACCTGGAGCCGCCCGGGGCCCTCTCCATGCACTTCGGCGAGGACTCCCTGGCCGCCTTCTCGAGGGAGGCTCGCGCAAACGGCGTGACCTGGCTGCTGCACAGGTCGGCGGCGCTGGCCCTGGACCTCGACGAGCCCCAGGACCTGGAGGCCCTGAGGGTGGCCGCCCCCTCCGCATGAGGATCGAGGTCCTCCCTCTCGAGGGTATCCCCGAGGTGGCGCCCGGAGACGACCTCGCCGGCCTCATCGCCGGCGCCGCCGCCGCGCGTGGCCCGGACCTCCTGGACGGCGACGTCGTGGTGG
>JBOHUY010000276.1:0-2025 GCA_050735015.1 Candidatus Dormibacterales bacterium
TCACGCAGGGCCGGGGCACCTTCTCGACCGCCTTCTCGCACTACGACGAGCTCCCCGCGCACCTGGCCAAAGCGCTCGTGGACCAGTACCAGAAAGACCGCGTCGAGAAGGACTGAGAGCCCGCTCCCGGCCCTCCCGCCTCCCGGTCCGGAGCCCGGCGCCGCCCGCGGCTCGCCTTTACTCCAAGGGCGCCCGGTGGCACTTGTCCACATGATGTGTACAGCTGTGCAGAAGACCCCAAGATGTGGCGTCGGCAAGGGCCGACCAGGCCCGCCCGGGCAGGCCCGGACTAAAAGTCGGGCCCCGCCTGTATAGTGGGCCCAAGGCCCGCCCATGCTTGAGACGACCGTCCGCGAACAGGAAAGGGCGCTTCGGTGGCACCGCGTCCGGCAGCGCCGGCTCACCCCCCGCCTGCTCTTGAGGGAGTCCGACGAGATTCTCTACTGGCTGGAGGAGTGCGTCTCCCAGGGGGTCCGGCTGGCCCCCGGCTGGGTGATGCCGCGGATGACCCGCCTCATCCAGCAGGCGGACCCCGCCCTGGGCGCTGACCTGGGACGGGAGCGCCGCCCCGCCCACATCATGAAGGTCTTGTTCAAGGCCCAGGAGCGGCTCATGGAGCAGTCCATCCGCGCCCGCGAGCCGGCCGAGATCATCCCTCTTTTCCCCCTCGCCGACGTCTGACCCGGAGGGCGCCGGGACGCCTCCGGACGGGCTGGTCCGCGTCGACCTGCACCTCCACTCCGACCGCTCACCGGACAGCCGCAGCAGCCTCGAGGAGATCGTGGCCGGCTGCCGCCGGGCGGGCCTGTCCCGCATCGCGCTGACCGACCACAACACGACCCATGGGGCCTTGGAGCTGGCCCGGCGAGAGCCCGGGCTGGCCATCGTGGGGGAGGAGGTGCGCACCCGCGAAGGCGAGGTCATCGGCCTTTTCCTGAGCGCCAGCGTCCCCCCCCACCTGTCCGCCGAGGAGACCCTGGCCCGCATCCACGACATGGGCGGGCTCACCTACCTGCCCCACCCCTTCGACCGCCGGCGCGCCCACTTCTCGCCCCAGCGGCTGCTCGAACTGGCACCCGCCGTCGACATCGTGGAGACCTTCAACACCTGGTGCGACGAGGCCGCCAACGAGGCCGCACGCCTCTACGCGGAGGGCCTCGGCAAGCCCGCCGCCTCCGGCAGCGACGCTCACGCCCCCTCGGAGCTGGGCCGCTCGTGGATGGAGATGGAACCCTTCGAGGGGCCCCGGGACCTCCTCTTGAAGCTGGCCGGGGCCCGCCACCATCAGGTCCGGGCGGGCGCCCGGCGCCGGGCCTGACCGGGGCTGCGGTGGCTCAGCCGCGGCTCCTGGTCGCGGGCTCGATCGCGCTCGACACCCTGGAGGGCCCCTGGGGGACGGCCCAAGACGAGCTCGGGGGCTCCGCCCTCTACTTCGCGCTCGCGGCCGCCCTCATCGAGCCTGTGGCCCTGGTCGGCCCCGTGGGCGCCGCCGAGGAGGGCCGCGTGCGGGCCCTTCTCAGGGGCCGGTCGGTCGACCTCTCCGGGCTCGGGGTCGTGGAGGCGCCCACCTACCGCTGGCGCGCCCGCCACCTGGGACACCGCAACCTCGACCTCGGGGGCCGGGACGAGATCTACGCGACCTGGAGCCCACAGGTGCCCCCCGGCTTCAAGGGCTGGGCCTTCGTCGGCTCCATGGCGCCCGCCCTCCAGCTGGCCGCGGCCCGGCTCCTGGGCGGGGCGGCGCTGCTGGCGGGCGATGCCATGCGCTCCTACGTGCGGTCGGCGCCCCGGGCGGCGTCGGAGCTGGTCTCGCTCTGCGACTGGTACTTCTGCACCGTCCAGGAGCTGCGCGCGCTGGGCGGCGACGTGGCCGACCCCGAGGCCTTCCGCGCCCGCCACAAGCTGGCCGGGCTCTGCGTCAAGGCGGGCGCCCGCGGGCTGGTCGCCTACACGGAGCGGGGCGCGCACCCCGTGCCCGCCCCCGGCGCCGGCCCGCCCGTCGACACCACGGGCGCGGGCGACGCC
>JBOHUY010000277.1:0-2965 GCA_050735015.1 Candidatus Dormibacterales bacterium
CGGGTGGGCGAGCAGGCCGCGCAGCCCGAGCCTCACCGCCGCCCGCTTGGGCCGGGGGCGGCGCAGGCGCTCCACCTCCGCCCGCCCGGCCTCGATGATGCGGCCGTAGGGGACCCCGCTCGGGCAGACGGCCTCGCAGGTCCGGCAGCCCAGGCAGAGGTCGATGTGCCGGGCCAGCTCCTCGGTGAAGGGCAGCCCGCCCCTCTTCCACTGCGTCATCAGGTAGAGGCGCCCGCGGGGTGACTCCGTCTCCAGCCCCGTGATCCTGTAGGTGGGACAGTAGTTGAGGCAGAGCCCGCAGTGGACGCAGGTGGCGAGGTCGTCGTCGGCCGGCGAGTCGGGACCGGTCAGGACCGGCGCGTAGGTCTCCTGGCGGCGGATGTCGAGCATCAGCAGACGAACCGCCCGGGGCCCATGGCGGAGGTGGGGTCGAAGGCCTCCCGGAGCTTCGACATGAGGCCGGCGGTGGCGGGCGGGCGGCCGAAGGCGCCGGCCGCCTGCTTGAGCTCCGGGGGCGCCGCCAACAGGACCAGCGAGCCGCCCGCGGCCTCGCAGGCGGCGCGCACCGAGGCGACCTCGGCGGGGTCGTCGAAGCCCACCCAGTGGGCCGTGCCCACGCCCGGCGAGGCCCACCACCGGGAGCCGTGGGGGAGCTCGGCGGTGACCTCGGGCAGGCGGCGGGCGGGCACCGAGAGGCGCGCCCACGCGGGGTCCTGGCGGCGCGCGTGCTCCTCCCAGACGCCGGCCCCGGCGGCCGGCCAGCCCAGCTCGCCCGCGATCCTCTCCACGGGGGCGCGGGCCCCCGCCAGCCGGGCCAGGAGGCGCCACTCGCCGGGGCCGCCCTGGTCCAAGTGGGGGGAGAGCAGCTCCAGGGCCACGGGCGGGGCCTTGGCCGAGAGCGCGGTGGCGGCGGCGTCCCAGGCCTCCGCCGCGGCGGCCGCGCGCGTCTCCAGGGTGAGGTCCGAAGGGGGTCTCGTGAAGACCTTGAAGGAGGCCTCCACGATGACTCCGGTCGAGCCCAGCGCGCCCAGGTGGAGCTTGTTGAGGTCGTAGCCGGAGACGTTCTTCACGACCCTGCCCCCGGAGCGGACCAAAGAGCCGTCCGGGAGCGCCACGCGCAGCCCGATGAGGAAGTCGCGGGGGTGGCGGTAGCCGAGGCGGAGCGGCCCCGACCAGCCGCTGGCCAGGATGCCGCCGACGGTGTGGCCGGGCGAGGCGAAGGGGTCCAGGGGGAGGAGCTGCCCGGCCCCCGCCAGTGTGGACGCCACCGCCTCCGGGCTGGCCCCCGCCTCCACCGTCACGGTGAGGTCGGCGGGCTCGTACTCGAGGACGCGGTCGAGACCGGAGGTCTCGATGGCGAGATCCCAGCGCTTGAGCGGCGCCCCCATGCCCAGGGCACGGCCCCCGCCCACGGGGACGACGGCCTCGCCCGCCCGGACCGCCTCGCCCAGGAGGCCGGCCAGGTCCTCGGCGCTGCCCGGCCTCTCGACGCGGGCGGGCGTGAGTCCGTCTACCGACCAGCCTCCCCGGGCCGAGTCCCTGGCCCCGGCCGGCGCTCCCTCCTCGCCCCTCACCACCAGCGCGCCTCGCTGGCCAGCCCCGCGCGCGCCCGCAGTCGGGGTGGGCTCTCCCCGGCGGCCGGCCCCGGGAAGACCTTGCCCGGGTTGAAGCGGCCCTCGGGGTCGATCACGCGCTTGACCCGCAGCATGGCGTCGAGGTCGGCCGGCCCGAAGATCCAGGGCATGTAGGCGTTCTTCTCGAGCCCGATGCCGTGCTCGCCGGAGAGCGTGCCCCCCAGCTCGACGCAGGCGTGCAGCATCTCCTCGCCCGCCTTCTCGACGGTCTCCATGACGCCCTCCTCGCGGACGTCGAAGAGGATGTTGGGGTGGAGGTTGCCGTCGCCGGCGTGGAAGACGTTGGCGACCGGCAGCCGGTAGTGCTCACCGATCTCGCCCACCCGCCGCAGGACCTCGGGCAGGCGCGTCCTGGGGACGACCCCGTCGTGCAGGTAGTAGTTGGGCTTGATCCGGCCCAGGGCCCCGATGGCGCCCTTCCGCCCGGCCCAGAGGAGCTCCCGCTCGGCGGGGTCGGCGGCCGTCCTCAGGTGCGTGGCCTCGTGGGCGGTGAGCACGCGCCTCACCTCCTCCGCCAGCTCCCGCGTGCTCTCCCCGAGGCCGTCCACCTCGGCCAGGAGCACGGCCCCGGCGTCGGTCGGGTAGCCGGCGTGGTAGTGGGCCTCGACGGCCCCGATGGTGACCCGGTCCATCATCTCCAGGGCGGCCGGCACGACGCCGTGCCCGATGACGTCGGTGACGGCGTGGCTGGCGGCGTCGATGGTGGGAAAGGCGGCCATGAGCGTGACCACCGACTCCGGCAGGGGCAGCAGGCGGACACGGAGCTGCGTGATGGCGGCCAGCGTCCCCTCGGAGCCCACCAGCACGCCCAGGAGATCAAGACCGAGGCGGTCGGGCTCCTCTCCGCCCACCCAGGCCACCTCCCCGCCGGGGAAGACGACCTCCATCTCCAGGATGTGGTTGGTGGTCACCCCGTAGTAGAGGCAGTGGGGCCCGCCCGAGTTCTCGGCCGCGTTGCCCCCGATCGTGCAGGCCTTCTGGCTGGAGGGGTCGGGGGCGTAGAAGAGCCCGTGGCGGGCGGCGGCCAGGCTCAGGTCGGCATTGACCACGCCCGGCTCGACAAGCGCCGTCCGGGAGCGGGTGTCGATCTCGAGGATGCGGCGCATGCGGGCCAGGGAGAGCGAGATGCCCCCGGCCAGCGTGACCGCGCCCCCGGAAAGGCCCGTGCCCGCCCCCCGGGGGACCACCGGCAGGCCGTGCTCGGCGGCCACGCGGACGACGGCGCTGACCTCCTCGGTGGTGGCCGGGAACGCGACGGCGTCGGGGCGGGCGCCCGCGATGGAGCCGTCGCGCTCGAATATGACGAGGTCGTGGGGGCGGTGGACGACGTG
>JBOHUY010000278.1:0-17716 GCA_050735015.1 Candidatus Dormibacterales bacterium
CCTGCCGGCCGGCCTGGAAGGCCGCCTCGGCGGCCGCGGCCGAACTCGCCGCCTCATCCCTGCGTCGGGCCAGCGAGGCGGTCTGGGCGTGGGCGCGCCGGTGGGCGTCGCGAGCCTGGCGCCACTCCTCGACCAGGATGCTTCCACGCAGGACCTCGAGGCGCTCTTTGGCCTCCGCCGCCTCGCGCGCCAGGGCCGCCTGCGCCCTGGTCGCCTCCAGTCGAGGCGCGATCTCGCCCATGACGTCCTCCAGGCGGACCAGGTTCTGCGAGAGCTCTCTCAGCCGGGAGGCCGCCTCTGATCGGCGAGCCTTGACCGCCCGCACCTTGGCGGCCTCCTCGATGAGCAGCCGCCTCTCCTCCGGCGAACAGGTGACGATGGCCTCGATGTCGGCCTGGCCGACGAGCGCGTAGGAGTCGACGGTGAGGCCGGTCGAGGCCAAGAGGTCGAGGACGTCGCGGCGGCGGACGCGGGCGCCGTTGAGGAAGTAGTCGCTCTGGCCGCCCCTGTCCGCGCGGCGGCGGATGGAGACCTCCTGGTAGTCGACGGGCAGCCTGCGCTGTGAGTTGTCGATGGTGAGGGTCACCTCGGCGAAGGAGGCGCGCGCGCGCCGGGCTCCGCCCGAGTAGAGGACATCCTCCATGCGGCGGCCGCGGAGGTCGCGGGCCCGGGCCTCGCCCAGGACCCACTTGAAGGCGTCGACGACGTTGGTCTTGCCGGAGCCGTTGGGACCCACGATGGCCGTCACCCCGCCCTCGAACACGATCTCGGTCGGGTAGGCGAAGGTCTTGAACCCGGCGAGGGCGAGGGAGCGCAGGTACATTTTTGAGGTCAGGGGCCCCGGTACCCGAAGGTTACCAGATGTGGTGGCGTCGGGCGGGCGTGCCGCCACATGTCGGGTCCATGGCCCGCCAGGTCACCCGGCGCGGCGCCTTCAGCACGTCAAACCGCGCCGGTCGGCACGTCGACCCCCTCCGAGAGGGCCTTTTTGTCAAGGCTCTCGAGCGCGGTCCGGGCCGCCTCCTGCTCGGCCGCCTGCTTGGTGGCGCCGTGGCCCTTGCCGAGCGGCTCCTGTCCCGCATAGACGACGGCCGTGTACTCCCGCCGGTTGCCGTGGCCGCGCGCGGAGGCGCTGTCGTAGAAGGGGGTCTGCCCGAAGCGCGTCTGGACCAGCTGCTGGAGCCTGCCTTTGAAGTTCTCGTCCGTGATGGGGACCGACAGCGAGCGGAACCTCTCCAGGTAGAAGTGGTAGGCGGCGTCGTAGCCGGCGTCGAGGAAGACCGCGCCCAGGACCGCCTCGAAGGCGTTGGCGAGGAGCGACCTGAGGTTCCGGCCGCCCCCCTTCTGCACACCCTTGCCCAGGTAGAGGTACTCGCCCACGCCCAGCTCCTCCGAGAGGGCGGCCAGTGTGTTGGTGTTGACCATGGCCGAGCGCACCTGGGTCAGCTCCCCCTCGCGGGCGCCGGGACGCAGCTTGTAGAGGTACTCCGCGGTGACCAGTTGGAGGACGGCGTCGCCGAGGTATTCGAGACGCTCGTTGTCGCGCGGCGAGACGTGCGGCGACTCGTTCGCGAAGGAGCTGTGCGTGAGCGCCTCCTGCAGGAGGGTGGGGTCGCGAAAGGCGATCCCAATCCTTTGCTGCAGGTCGTCGAGGCGGCCCGCGCTGGCGCGCGCCGCCTCCGCCGCGCGGGGGCCGGGGCTGTCGCCTGTCGGGCGGGTTATGAGGCCGTCTTCTCCTGGATGTACTCCCAGGCCTGACCAACTGTCGTGATCTTCTCCGCGTCCTCGTCGGGGATTTCGAGGCCCGTGTTCTCCTCGAATGCGTAGATCAGCTCGACGAGGTCGAGGGAATCCGCGTTGAGGTCCTCCTGGAAGGAGGCGTCCATGGTCACCTGCTCGGGCTCGCAGCCCAGCCGCTCCACGATGATGTTCTTGAAGTCGTCGAAGTTGAGCTTGTTGGCTTCCAAGTGAATCTTCCCCTCCTGCTGGCCGCGATCTGCGGCGATTACTCTATCAGCCCCCCTCTGGAGAGGAGGGCGGCGTCGAGATCGGCCGCCGCGGAGGGATCCCCGACCGCCACCGCCCTGGCCTCGGGCGCGAGCTCCCTCATCATCCCGGTCAGCGCGCGCCCGGGCCCCAGCTCGACGAAGACCTCGCAACCGAGCCGGCTCAGCTCGGCGACGCAAGAGCGCCAGAGGACGGGCGAGAAGACCTGGCACTCGAGCCGGGCGGGGATGGAGGCGGAGTCCGGGTAGGGCCCGGCGTCGACGTTGGCGATGACGGGCACCGCGGGATCGCGCCAGGGAAGGCCGTCGAGGGCGAGCCGAAGCCGCTCGGAGGCGGGCCGCATGAAAGGGGTGTGGAAGGCCGCGCTCACGTTGAGCGCGACCACACGGCGCGCCCCCGCCGCCTTGAGCGGGCCCCGGGCGGCCTCGATCGCCGCCGGGGTGCCGGCGATGACGACCTGGGTGGGGGTGTTGAGGTTGGCGGCCCAAACGTCGTCCAGGCCCGCCAGGGCCGACAAGACCGCCTCCCCGGGAAGGCCCAGGACCGCGGCCATGGCGGTGAGACCGGAGGGCACCGCCTCGGCCATCGCGCGACCCCTCTCCACGACGGCCTGGATGACACTCTCGGGCGAGATGGCGCCACCCGCGCACAACGCCGCGTACTCGCCCACCGAGTGACCGGCGGTGGCCGCTGGCGTGATCCCGCGCCGCCGCAGGAGGAGCGTGAGCGCCACCCCCACGAAGCAGAGGGCGGGCTGAGCGTTCTCGGTCCGGCGGAGCTCGTCGTCGGTGGCGCTGATGAGCAGCCCGGCCAGGTCGACCCCGGCCGCCTCCGAGCAGCGGGCGCAGAGCCTGGCCGTCTCGGCGTCCTCCAGGAGCGCTGTGCCCATGGCGGCGTGCTGCGAGCCCTGCCCGGGGAAGATGAAGGCGACCCTCAGGGCAGCTCGCCCCCGCCGATCAGGTGAGCGAGCCGCCGGAACGCGAAGAGTCTGGTGATCCCGGGCGACGACGAGCGACCGCCGCCGTCAGGAGCCACTCATCTAGTCGGTCTTGACGACCTCGCGTCCGGCGTAGTGGCCGCAGTTCGGGCACACGGTATGGGGGCGCCGGGGCGCCTTGCACTGCGGGCAGGGCTGCAGCTGCACGAGCG
The DNA here is from genome assembly GCA_050735015.1 of Candidatus Dormibacterales bacterium. GTDB lineage: Bacteria > Chloroflexota > Dormibacteria > Dormibacterales > Dormibacteraceae > JBOHUX01. The sequence goes on from JBOHUY010000278.1 coordinate 3,157, forward strand.
CGAGCGCCAAGTGGGACCGGCGACGGCCCTTGCGGGACTTGGAGAGCTTTACCTTCGGAAGACCCATCGGAACGGTGTCGGAGTCTACCAGACCGCCCTCCCGGGTCGTCCTCAGAAGGCAGCCTTTCGACCCTCTCGCCAGGCCCGCGCGCCGTAGCGCGAGATCGCCTCCTTACTTTCTGTAGCCAAGCGGCTCGATTTCGTGGAAGCTATTAGGTCAGGTGAGCTCACTATGGCGGTAGCCAAGGAGATCGAGGACATCGTCCGCGCGATGGTCAGGCACCAGCACGACCATCCTCCCGTCCGCGACCTCAACGACGAGATGGACCGCCGGCAGACGCGGGGTCAGCGCGTCGCCGAGGACCTGGCGGCCGCCCTCGGCAGCTGGTGGTTCGTCCTCGGCCAGAGCCTCGTGGTGCTGGTCTGGGTGGTCCTCAACGCCGTTTCCCTGACGCGTCATTGGGACGTCTACCCGTTCCTCTTCCTGAACCTCGTGGCCGGGCTGGAGATCGCCTACGCCGCCGCCCTGGTCCTCATGATGCTGAACCGCCGCGCCTTCCGCGAGCGGCTGCGAGCCGAGCACGAGTACGAGATGAGCGTCAAGCTCGAGGAGGAGCTGAAGTCCATCATGTCCCACCTGGAGAACCAGGACGACGTCATGGTGCAGGCGCTGGAGCGGCTCGAGCGCGTGGAGACGCACGTCCTTCGCGTGAACAGGCGCCTGGACGGGGACTGAGGTGGGAGGGCGGCCCTGCGCGCGGGGTCAGCCCGGCCCCACCCGGTAGACGGAGTAGCCCCCGGCGGAGTAGACCTGGCGGCCGTGGGCGCGCCAGTAGGCGGCGTCGGCGTGGTACGCGCTCAGCTCGGCGGGCCCCAGGACCACGTACCGGACGTGGTAGCGGCGCAGGAGGGCGGGCGTCGAGGAGGAGCCCTCCAGCATGGAGGTCACCGCCGCGTAGCGGGCGTCGAGGTCGGGCAGACCGTAGCTCCAGACCCACCCCGGATAGCCGAGCACGACGCGGCGGCCGGCCAGCGCGGGCACGGGCTCGTTGTGGACTGGCGCGGCCAGGAAGACGGCCCGCGGGTCGGTGTGGGAGCGCGCCCACGCCGCCAGCTCGAGGCCGGCGGGGTCGATGAACGGGATGGCGCTGACCTGGTAGTCCACGGCCCGGGCGAGATCGAGCGCCCCCGCCAGGCACAGCACCCCGCAGCATGCGGCCGCGGCCGCTGTGCCCCACCAGCCCGCGCGTGAGATCCGGACCACGACGGCGGCAACGACCATGGACCCGAAGAGCAGCCAGAAGAGGAAGTACTTGGTGTTGTCCCAGTCCCAGGGCTGGAAGACAGCCAGGTTGGGGACCGCGAACCAGAGCCAGAGGGGGGCCAGGCGCAGGCGCAGGCCCCCCGGCAGGACGCCGGGCCAAAGGCTCCCGAGCGCGAACAGCGGGATGAGCAGGCCGGTGTTCTGGAACCAGAACAAAGGCCAGGGCTGGGGGTGGGGCCCGGTACCGGCCATCCACCCCACCTGCCAGCGAAGATCGGCCTGGATGCCGGGCAGCAGCCAGGCCAGGGCGGGCACGCCGAGGGCGAGAGCGGGCACGAAGAACCACGCCCAGGCCCGGCTCCTCTCGATGAGGGCCCAGAAGGCGAAGAGCGCCACCGCCGTCCCGTAGCCGTGGACGTGGAAGAGCGGGGTCAGGCCGACGAGCACGCCCGCAAACACGTAAGGGCGCCGGCAGGCGCCCCCCCGCGCCCGCCAGAGAAGGGCGGCCGCGATGAGGACCACGGAAAGGCCGAAGAGCACGTCTCGCTGCGGCAACAGGTAGGCGAGGACGGGGTCGAGCCACTGGAGGTTGGCGGCGGCGTCCGACGTGTACGGGCGGGGCATGTGGACGGCGGCCGGGAGGCCCGTGCGCTGGAGGTCCTGGAACCAGAGCAGAAAGCCCAGCCCCCCGCTGGCCGCGAAGAGGAGCACCGAAACCGCGGGTGCCGCCCTCCCGCCCAGGAGGCGGCGGGCGGCCAGGTACATCACGCCCGGGAAGGCCAGCCCCAGCAGGCCGCTCGTCCAGACCAGGGACGAGGTCAGCGAAGCCCCCAGGGGCACCAGCGTGGCGGCCATGAAGTCGATCAGGAACGGGTATGAGAGGTGGTGGCCGGGGTCGATCGGGAACTGGGGGGGCAGGTTCCGCCCGAAGGCGAAGGACCCCGCGTAGGTGAGGTGCGCCGCCCAGTCCCCCCAGATGTTCACGTACCCGGCCGTCAGCCCGGCGCCACTCTCGCGGTAGGCCTGCAGGAGGAGGCGGACGGAGTACCCCCAGGAGACGACGAGCACGAGCAGGAGCGGCCAGGGATGGCCGTTGCCGCGTGGCCACCGCAGCCATCTGGAAGCGGCCTCTTTGAGCTCGGGCAGGAGCCGCCCGTGGGCCGTCCACCACCCGGCGGCGGAGGCCCCGCCGGCCAGGCCCAGGCCCGCCAGCACCGAGCCCGGCCCGAAGCCCAAGGCGAGGCAGGCGAGGAATGCGGCCAAGGTGACCGCCATCGAGCCCGCCACGGCCCCGAAGAAGAGCCGCTCCTCGGCCTCCATGGCGGGCCCCAGGAGGGTGAGTCCGTAGCCGGCCACGAGCACGCCCGCCAGGTAGAGAGGCGGCCCCACCCTCAGCCGGCCGGCCGGGCGGGCGCCCCCCGCTTCAGATCCACGAGGGGAGCCACATCTTGCCCCCGGGGAACCCGCCCAGGTAGGCGAGGTCGCTGATGGGGAGAGCGGTCCAGACCGGGTAGAAGTAGAGGAAGAAGAGAACCGCGACGGCCAGGTGGGCGCAGGCGAGGCCCCGGCCCGTCAGCCTCAGCCGGGAGCCGATCCCGAGCGACCAGTGCGACTCCGCCGCCGCCGCCAGGACCAGGGCCAGGGCCAGGATCATGAAGGGCAGAGCGCCGAACATGTGGTACAGGAAGAGGACCCTCGTGACCCGGGTCCAGGGCAGGTACGAGGTCAAAAAGGCCAGGATCAAGAACGCGGCCGCGTAGCTCCTGCGCCGGACGGCCAGGTAGGGCAGGGCGAGAAGGCAGGGAAGGCTCGTCCACCAGATCCAGGGGTTGCCCAGGTCCACGATCCCGGCCACCAGGGGGCGGCCGCTCCAGTGATCGATGCCCAGGCCCGCGGACTGGAAGTAGTAGGCGACGGGCCGGATGAGGAACGGCCACGTGTACCACTTGGACCCGTAGGGGTGGGTGGCGGTCAGGTGCGCGTGATACTCGAACGACTGGTAGTTGTACTGCCACAGGTCGCCCAGTGTGTGGAACTGCCCCCTGACGAAGAAGGGGATCCAGCTCGCAATGTAGATGCCGGCCGGGATGATGACGAGGGCGACGGCCGCCGTCACCAGGTAGGCGCCCCAGGGCGCCCCGCCGGGCGCCCCGCTGGGCCGCTCGCGTCCGCGCAGGCGGCCCCCGATGGGGGTCCCGCCCCGCAGGAGCCCGGATCCGAGCGCCAGACGCACGGCCAGCACGATGAGGATGGTCCCCCAGACGGCCAGCACTATCCACTTGGCCGCGATCCCGAGCCCGACGGCCGTGCCCGTCATGACCAGGGTGGTGAGGGAGCCGCCCGGGCCCCGCGCCTGCAGGTGCACCGTGAAGAGCCAGTACGCGAGCAGGATGAAGAAGATCGGGAAGATGTCGATCATGCCGATCCGGGACTGCACGAAGAAGAGCCCGTCGAAGGTGGTCAGGACCGCCGCCGCCACGGCCATGAACCGGCCCGGGCGGAGCCGGCGGGCGAGCAGATAGACGAGGGGCACGCAAAGGGTGCCGAAAAGGCAGGCCGCGATACGCCAGCCGAAGGTGTCGAAGCCCAGGTCGGCGGGATCCCCTCGGGCGCCCTGGAAGGCGGTCCTGAACCACCCCCACCCCCACATCCCGCCCGCGATCATGAGCTTGGCGAGGGGGGGCTCGGGGTCGAAGTACCAGTAGTCCCGGTTGCCGGGATGCTCCAGCCCCTTGAGGTCGTTGTGCGCGTCCTGGGGAAAGTAGATCTCGTCGAAGACCTCTCCTCCGGGTGGTGAGAGAGCCCCGCCGGGCACCGACGCGTACCCGCGCTGGAACGGGTAGGCGAGCCCGCAGAGGGTGCCGAGGCCGCCCGCGGGCGTGACCGGCGTCGATCTTACGCAGTTGCTCACCGCCGGTCCCCCCGGGCGGGCGAAGACGTCCGGCATGATGGGGCTGAAGAACCGCAGCGCGAAGGCGACGAGGGTGAGGGCCAGGAGCCAGGCGGCGTCGGCGGACCCGAGCCTTCGCGGGGCGCGCGCCGCCCAGGACGGCTCCGGCTGCCGGTTCAGCGCCGGCGTTTCCGCCGCCTGCCTCCGCCCAGGTTGGACCCTCCCGCCGAGGCCGGCAGCCGCCCCGCTATCTCGTCGGCCAGCCCCTGGGCGTCGGCGATGGGAATGGCGGCGGTGCCCTCGAACGTGAGCTTGCCGCCCAGGCGCTTGGAGAGGGAGGCGACGGTGTCGTCGTCGCCCCTCAGCCTCACGAAGAGGCCCGGGCGTTCCAGCAGGGGCTTGATCCCCGGCCGGTTGCCGAGCCGGCGCCGGCCGTCCTGGTAGGCTTGGCCCAGGGGCTGGACCCTGACCGACCTGATGTTGTCATACGCGATCAGGACCGAGCTGAAGAAGCGGTTCACGAGGATGCCCTCCTCCCTCGCCTCCACGTAGCTGCGCATGACGTTGAGGCGCAGGAAGGCGAGGAGCGCGGCCAGGATGGGGATGTAGATCAGCCAGATCAGGACGGCCGAGGAGAGGCGCTCTTTCTGGCCCACGTAGGTGTAGCCGGCGAACCCCACGGCCAGGACCATGAAGATGACGTACATGGTCCGCTGGCGCCGCCAGTCGATCTCGGCGTAGAGGATCCTGTGTTTCACGCGGCCGCCGGCCCCGTCACGGGCGGCCCCGCGCAGGCCGGCTGAGCTTGCCCGTCCTGTAGCCCTCGAGGTCCAAGGCCGCGAAGCGGTAGCCGCAGCCGCGAAGCCTGGCCCCCAGCTCCTCCCTGAGCTCGAGGGCGCGGGCGATCTCCCCCTCCTCCACCTCGAGCCGGGCGACGTCGCCGTGGTGCCTGACCCGGACCTGCCTGAAGCCGAGCCCGCGCACGGCTGCCTCGGCCCGCTCGATCTGCCTCAGGGCTGGCTCGGTGATGCGCGTGCCGTGGGGGATGCGGGATGACAGGCAGGCCAGGCTGGGGCGGTCCCAGTTCGGCAGTCCCAGACCCCTGGCGGCGGCCCGGATCTGCGGCTTCCCGAGCCCCGCCTCCAGGAGCGGGAACCGCACGCCCCGGCGGAGGGCAGACCCGTGCCCGGGCCGGTGGTCCTGGAGATCGTCCGCCGTGGCGCCGTAGGCGAGGTACCCGAGCCCCAGGCGTGCCCGCACGGGCTCCAGCACGCCGAAGAGCTCATCGCGGCAGTGAAAGCAGCGGTCGGGCCCGTTGGCGAGGTAGGGCTCCAGCGCCATCTCGCCGGTCTCGACCTCGACTAGGCGGGCGCCCATGGCCTGCGCGAGCGACCGGGCGTCGTCGAGCTCGGCCGCGGAGAAGGCCGGCGAGGCGGCCAGCGCGGCCACGGCGCCCGCGCCCAGCTCGTCCATGCAGAGCCGGAGAAGGAGCGTGGAATCGACTCCCCCCGAGAAGGCCACGAGGACCGAGCCCAGCTCTTTCACGATCCGGCGGGCGCCGTCGAGGCGGGCGGGGTCGAGACGGTCGACCTGGATCATTGTCGGCCAGTCTAGTGAACGCGGGGAGCCCCGCGAACCGAGGCCCCCGCCGTCAGGCGATGCCGGCGGCCTCCGCGCTGGGCGCCTGCGAGGGCTCCTCGGCGGGCATGCCGCAGAAGGCCTCGTAGTCGATGAGCCCGTCGATGGTGGGGTGGTCGCCACACAGAGGGCAGGCCGGGCGGCGGTTCAGCCTGACCTGGCGGAACTGCATGTCCATGCCCTCGAAGAGGAGCAGGCGCCCCACCAGCGTCTCCCCGATCCCGACCAGGTGCTTGATGGTCTCGAAGGCCATGATGCTGCCCACAATCCCGGGCAGGACCCCGAACACGCCCGCCTCCGCGCAGCTGGGCACGGCCCCGGGCGGCGGCGGGGTCTCGAAAAGGCAGCGGTAGCACCCCGTCCCCTTCCGCGACTCGAACATCGTCAGCATGCCCTCGAACCGGTAGATGCTGCCGTGCACGAGCGGCTTGCCCAGGAAGTGGCAGGCGTCGTTGGCGAGGTACCGGGTGGGGAAGTTGTCGGCCCCGTCGACTATGACGTCGTAGTCCTTGAAGACCTCGAGCGCGTTCTCTGAGTGGAGATGGACCGGGTGCGCCACCACCTCCACGTCCGGGTTGATTCTGTGGATGGCGTCCGCCGCCGAGTCGACCTTCGGCCGGCCCAGGTCGGCCGTTCCGTGCAGGATCTGACGCTGGAGGTTGCTGGCGTCGACCACGTCGAAGTCCACAAGTCCGATCTTCCCCACCCCTGCGGCCGCCAGGTAGAAGGCCGCTGGCGAGCCCAGCCCGCCGGCCCCGATCAGAAGCACGCTGGAACCGAGCAGCTTGCGCTGGCCGGCGCCCCCCACCTCGGGCAGCATGAGGTGACGCGCGTAGCGAGAGACCTGGTCGGGGGTGAGGGTGATCCTGCGCTCTGCCATCTCCTCTGAACTATACCCAGGCCCTGTCGGCTCTTATTCCGGACCGGCGGCCCCCCGCGGGGCTCCCCGGGCGGCCCGGGCCGGCCCGGGCGACGCACCTAGAATGGCCGGGAGATGGAGCTCGAGTACCTCGACGACGAGCAGGTGATAGCGCTGTACAACCAGGTCCGAGCCGGCCGCAAGAGCTGGCCCGCGGAGATGTGGTCGTCCCCGGCCGCGCTGCAGTACGCGCTCACGGTCTTCGACTACTGGATCCACAACGTGATGGGCTGGAAGGACTGGGCGGAGGCGAGGGGACGGGTCACCCCCGTCCTCTTGGAGGAGCACCGGCTGGCCGACATCGTGGACGCCGTCCTGGTGCCGGAGTTCGGCCAGGACTGGCTCGACTTCGAGGTCGTCCTCAACGAGAGCATGAGGCTCTCGGAGGACGACGAGTGGGCCGTGGACCTCTCCGACCGCCAGGAGCGGGTGGAGGCCGCCTTCGAGCACGCGTTCGCCCAGCTCATGGGCTCACCCAACGAGCAGCCCAAGCTCCTGCCCACCTACCACCGCTTCCGCAACCATCTGCTGAGGATGTGGAGTGCCTTCCAGGAGGCTCAGGCCGAGCACGAGAAGGCGGAGAGGGAGGCGGCCGACAGGTTCTGGGCCGAGTTGCGGATGATCCGCTCCGTGCGCTCCGCGGCCGGCGAGAGCTGGTCCATCGTGAACGGCGACGACGAGCGGGTGGGCGAGATCTCGGTCATCTGGGGGGAGCCCCATCCTTATTGCCTCATCGTCCTCGACGACCACCTCTCGGGGGGGTGGGAGCAGGTCGTCTGGAGGATGGAGCAGGAGGTCTTGGTCGAGGAGCCGGGCGTCTTCAGCTACTCGGTCTGGCACAAGGGCTTTGTGGGCGAGTACTACCGCTGCGCGGATTGTGGGGACCTCCACAGCCAGTTCGACGAGGACGCCGCCTCAGAGCTCAGGCTGGACGACATCGACGGCCCCGCCGAGGAGTAGCGCCGTGGCCAGATCCGCCCTCGACCGCATGCGCTCGTCGCTGGATGAGGTGACCTCCCTCATGCCCGGGCTGCCCCCGCGCCAGGCCCGCCGGGCGCCGGCGGGTGAGTGGACGGCGGGCGAGGTCATGTCCCACCTGGCCGACGCCGAGCTCGTCTACGGCTTCCGGATCCGCCTCATCCTGACGCGCGAGCGCCCGCCGCTGACCGCCTTCGACCAGGACGCCTGGGTGCGCCGGCTCGCGGTCGCCGACGACCCCCAGTCGGCCCTCGCCCGCTGGCGGGCCCTGCGACAGAGCCACCTGCGGCTTCTCGACTCTCTCTCCGAGAGCGAGTGGCGCCGGGCCGGCGTCCACGACGAGAGGGGCGAGATGACCGTGGCGGAAATCGCCGAGACCATCGCCGCCCACGACGAGGGCCACTTGACCCAGATCCAGGCCGCCGCCCGGCCCTGAGGGTCCCCCCGTCGTCCGGGGCCTGCGCGGCCCCCTTGTCGGGACGAGGACCGTCAGTCCGGTTGGGGCCCGCATGTCAGCCGCCGGACCTGGGGCGAAGAGCCGTCCCCGGGCTCGACGCGCCATTCCATGGTGGCGCCCGGACGCATGATGCCGGTCGGTAGGTCGGCGAAGTAGAGGCCGAGCCCGGTGTCCCGGCATTCCGCCTCGGAGGACGACGCCCAGCCGTCACCGCTCCACAGCACCCTCGAGGGCTGCTCGAGCTGGACCCTGACCGAGCGACCGGCCAGGAAGGTCTCCAGCGCGTGCGCCGCCGACCAGACGAAGGCGGGCTCCTGGCCCGGTGACTCCACATACCGCCGGCGGGCGGGTTCGACGACGTCCGATATGCGGGCGCCCGCGATAGAGGCGAGCAGCCGCACGTACTCGGCGTGGGCCCATCCCAGAGGGCGGGCCGAGCCCGTGGGGCCGCCCGGGGAAAGGCCCCACGCCGAGATCTCGGGACCGTCCCAAACCTGCTCCGGCAAGAGCAGCTCCGGCCCCGCGAACGCCTCCATGGCCGCGACCAGGTCTCGGGCCGGCCGGCCCAGGGCAAGCTCCAGATGGGCTCTCTCCCCGGTCAGGAGCGGCCAGGCCCGGCCACGGCCCTCCCGGCCCCCTCCCCACGGGGATCCGTCCTCCTTCTCCCCGTAGGCGTCGGCGACGTACCGATGCCATGCCGGGCCCGCCGGCGTCTCGGTCCTGAGGATGGCGTCGACGTGCTTGAGGCTGGCCGCGACGCACGGGTGGTCGGGCGCCCGGATCCCCCGGCGGACAAGCTCCAGGAACTCCATCCCCGGGGCCGCGTAGGGTCCCGGTCCGTCCAGGTTGGCCTCGAGCCGGACGTAGAAGCCGCCGTTGGGGGCATAGCACCACTCTTCGACCCGGTCCTGCCAGTAGTCGGCGACCGCGCGCAGGTGAGACGCCGCCGCCTCCTCCCCGCTCCCCGCGGCCAGCTCTGCGGCGACGACCAGGGCCGCGACCGCCACGGCCAGCGTGGAGGGCGAGACGCCGCCCCCGTCCTCCCACCTGTCCAGCGGCGTGAGCGGACCCGTGCGGGCGATGAAGGCCGCCGCCGGCCCGATCATGCCCCGGTAGAGGTCCCCTATCTCGCGGGCTCCCGCCTCAACCAGGCGCCAGGCCAGGAGCACCGGAAGCGCCGTCTCGTCCAGCTCCAGTCCGGTCCAGTGAGGGCTGCCGGCGACGTCGAAGTTCTGGGCCCACGAGCCGTCCGGCCGCTGGGTGCTCTCGAGGTAGGAGAGGGCGCGGAGCCCGGCCGCCTCGTCGCCCGCGTCGACCAGGGCGGCCGCCACGTTGCACAGGTCGCGCGGCCAGACCAGGTGGTAGATCTGGTCGCCGTCGTGTCCGGTCTCCCCCCAGGGCGCGGCGGGCGCGGCGATGAAGGCCCCCGGCGTCGACTTGTCCTCCAGCGACCGCAGCACGGCCAGCGAGCACCTCGCCAGCTGGCCGCCGTCGCCGCCCACGCGCGCAAGGTTGGGCGGCAGGTCGGGCTGAGCCATCCATGCCCTCTCGAACATCTCGCGGACGCTGCCGGCCCCCTTGCGAAGAGCTTCCCGGGCGATCTCCTCGGCGTCGGCCCGGGCCTCGGCGAACCCGATCGCGATCTGGAAGGGACCGCCCTTGAGCCCGACCTCGGCCCCCAGGGCCACGTTGCCCTCCCCGGCGGCCTGGTAGCGCTCGAAGAGCTCGCCGTCGCCGTCGTGGAGCCCGACGTGGAGGTCGGAGCTGTTGAGGTATCCGACCGTGGCCACCCCGAAGGGTCCCACGATCGCGATCCAGACGTCGGCCTGGCGCACCACCAGCACGGGGGGCGCCAGCGGCAGGACCGCCCCCTGGTTCCCCTCCGAGCCCGGCCTCATGTGGGGCTCGGCCTGCACGTACAGCTTGAGGTCCGGCAGCAGCGGGTCGAACGTACCGGAGATCAAGAGCGCGTCGGACATGGGGTCGGTGACGAACTCCTTGGTCATTCGGTACTCGCGGTGGACCGTCTCCACGGTGAAGGCCGGGATGCCCGGGCGGTACCAGCGCGACGTGTGCCGGCCGTCCCGCGCGTCGTCGAGTGGCTCGGACCCGGGCGCCGCGATCAAGAACCGCAACCCGTTGAGGACGAGCCGGTCAACTGAGGGGAAGTAGACCTCGCTGAGGCTTCCCCGGGCGATCGTGAACCACACGCGGCTTAAATGGCCGGGCGCGACCCCGAACCCGTCCTTGCGGCCGGGGCCCCACGACGGAGGCGCCCCGGGTCCCCCAGGTGCCTGCATGCGGGGAGTAAGTATGGGGTTCGAGGTCCGTCGGCGGCCCCGATCCGCGCACCGCGTGGCCGTCTATAGAATCGGGTTTCGGTCCGACCCGGGGAGGTGGCTGAGTGGTCGAAAGCGCCCGCCTGCTAAGCGGGTAGGGGGTGTAAAGCTCCCTCGAGGGTTCGAATCCCTCCCTTCCCGCCACTTCGCGATTTCTGTGGAAAAGTCCTCCTCCGAGGGCTCGGCTGAATTCGAATTTGGCCCTCCTGGGGAGTTCGAGTGCGGCCCGCGCGGGCGAGTTCTAGTGCCGCCATCGTCGTCTTCCTCGGCCCGCCGGCCCTTCTGGACACGTGGAGTGTTGCTGCTCGACAGCTGGGAACTGGATCTCGACGGCGACGCCGTCCCGCTCCGCCAACCAAAACACCAGGCCCTCAAGCCCGGGCTCGACATAGATGAGCTCGAGATCGAGAAGCCATTCAACGTCTGCGATGGGCCGCTGGATCCTGCTCGAGGAGCTCCGGCATCCGCTGACGCACCGTATCGTTCGCCGGCATCTGAGCGTTTCGGGCGGCGGCCAGCACCGTGGTCGCGGGCTCGCCGAGATCACAACGCTGCACGGTCAGCACCCGCCGCGCAATCGAGGCTCAATCGGCGTACTGATTCCCAGCTCATCGGCTTCGCCGAGGACCAGGTGATCGCCCTCTGCGAGGCGATCCTCGCCGACCACCCGGCGCCTCCGTAGAACGACGCCGAGTTCAAGCCCGAGCGGCGGAAGGGTCGCACGCCGCCACGGCCGTGCTTCGCACGCCCGGTCGCCGATGCCGGGATCAGCCCTCTCTGAACCCGAGCAGGAATTCACGGACCGTGGCCACCGCCTCACGGCGTAGACGTGCCTCCTCCTCAGTGTCGCCGCGCGTCGCCAGGAACAGTCCGTATGCGCTTGGCCCATCCTGGCCGGGGTCGCTGAAGCGCTCTTCCAGCAGACGAAGGCTCTCTTCGACCTGCGGGTGCGACGCGACCCGAGAGGGGCGGGCGGCGGCGCCGGCGCCGCGGGGTCCATTCTGAAAGTTCAGAAAGGTGAAGACGAGGTCATATGCGTCCTTGTTCTCATGGCGATCCTGGAAGGCCAGCACTTTCAGCACTGCGTAAGGCAGGACGTTGGCGACGCGGACGGTAATGCGTGAGCGGCCGCCCCCATCGAGTCGCTCGCCATCGATGTCGCGCTCGATGAAGTCGTCGCGAGCCAGGTGGGCGCCTCGGACGTTGAAGGCCCCCAGCTTGGACCCGGTGCCCTCGCCCTTGGGTCGGAAGATCCGGCCAGGCTCGACTTGGTCGGTCTCGCACAGGAATTCGAGGATGACCGTCCCGCCGTCCACTTCGCGCGACCAGCGGAAGCTCGGCTCCTGCTGCCTGAAGTTCGCGCTATCCAGGTTGTTCTGCAACGTCAGGTAGGTTTCTGGTGCCTCGTCGCCGAGCGCCAGCCCGATGATGAGGTCCACGTCGGTGGTGCCGACATGGCCGCGAGCGCCCTCTGGCAATTGGCCGACCAGATACCGGGGCGCCAGGCCGCCAGCGAGGTAGACCCGCTCCCGCCACGGGCCGAGGTCACCGAGCAGGGTGAAAAGGGCCCGCTCGCAGCGCATCGTGGCCTCCTCGTTGTAGTCCGTGTAGTGCGCGCGGCTCAAAACCCAATCAGCTCCCTGCGCAGGTTCTCAGCCTGCTCGCGCCCTCGACGGGGGTCGCGCTTGAGATCCGCGTAGAGGCGGAAGCGGTTGACGATCCACACGCTGGCGACTTCCTGACGGAAGGCGAGCGGAGCGTCGTCTGCCGCCTGCTGGAACACGACGTTCTGTCCATCGGGGACCTGCTCAACTTCGGCTGCCGCCAGGAGGTCCGTCTCGGCCACCTGCTCGGTGACGTACAGGTCGATGACGGGGACGGCGGTGATGAACGGAGCGACGAAAGCACCCGCTGCCGCACCGGTGAAGGCGTGTGCGATGCCGGCGTGCTCGAGTCTGGTGCCGATCGTCCGGACGAGCTGCTGAGGCGTCTGCGCCAGGGCATACCCGAAGGTCGGTGCCGTCTTGAGGGTGCTTTCCTCCGTCCAGAGGTCGAGGAGGGCGGCGCGGTCGGTCACGAGCCGGGTTCGATTCCTGCCCACGCCCTCCGCCGTCACCACGCCCTCCGACTCCAGGCGAGCGAGGACGCGGTGGGCCAAACCGGTGGCGACCTGGGCTTCTGCTGCGAGATCACGCACGCGCCACGCACGGTCGGGATTGAGGAGAAGGGCCACCGCGGCGACCCCGGCCTTGCCGCGCAGGCGGGTTGGAGGCCCGGCAGTCCGCGTCAGGCGAGGCGTCCTTTGCGCCTGCAAGTGGAGAAGGACTCCGGGTAGCTCGACATGGGCGTTCCCCAGGCCATCGACGAGGCCAATGCCGTGATCGGCGAGGATTCGCCGGGCCTCGGCCGTGGTTTCGCTTGCGATGAGGAGCAGTGGCGTGCCTCGCCGGGTTTGGGCGTAGCGGAAGAGCTGCCAGGCGGTCGCGGCGTTGGCCCGGTTCTTGACCTCGACCATGACGGGGGTACGCTTTCCACCGGCCCGCAGGACAATATCGGGCTCGGCTGCGGGCCCGTGCCGAGGTTCCCTGATGACCTCCACGCCGGGAATTTCGCGCAGGATCCGGATCGCTTCAGCCTCGAGCCTGCGACCATCGGCCCGATTCACTGCATTACCTTGATTCACAGCCGCTGTGAATATACCAGATTCTGTGAACCATCCGAGCCGTCCAACCGGTCACCGAGGGCCAGCGGTCTCACCCCAGCACCCCGGGCGGCCGGCTCGCCGACGCCTTGGTGATGATCGGGCCTGATCCGACCACGATCATGACCATCACAGGGTCTGGGGTCCGGCGACCGAGCGGATCAGACGCCAGGATGCCTCGTAGGCATGGCATGTGAACCAACGCCAGCACACAGGGGCCGTCGCGCCAGATCCAGGCTGCGCGTCACGGCCGATCGCTGGACCGATCGCCCGCTGGCCACGCCGGCTCAGGTTCGAACATGCCGCCGCTGTGAGGCGTGCGAGGGTCGACATCGCACGGCGTTCGCACGGTGCCCGCCCGTCACTGCAGGAGGTTCGGGTCGGCTTCCAGGGCCATCAGAAAAGTTCTAGTAGCGTTGACCCACTCCCGCCACGCGGACTCAGACGGGCTCAGGCGTCCAGGGCCAAGGCGAAGACGATCGCTTCACGCACGGCATTCATCTTGGCCTGGCTGAGGGCTCCGATCCGTCGGGCGATGCGACTCTTTGGAATCGTGGCGATGTCGTCGAGGTTGGCCACAGACCCTCTCGGCAGGCCCTCTTCGGCGCCCAGCGGAACCTCGGTGGGAATCCGTCGGATGGTGGTTGTGAGCGGGGCGACCGTCACCCGCGTCCGTATCGCGTACGCCTGCTCGCGAGACAGCAGCAGCACCGGCCGGTGGCCCAGGGGCTCGGGAAGGTCAGCCCACCAGAGCTCCCCACGTCTCATCGCCACTCGAGGTCCCGCCAGGCCTCGGCTGCCATTGCCTCAGCCGCAGCGTCCTCGGCCGCAGCCTCGGGGTGCTCTTGGTATCCGCGGATGTAGGCCTCGACCAGCGCGGCCTGACCCGTCTCTCGGACGTGGCGCTCTAGGACCTCCCGGAAGTAGGCGCTCCTGGTCTTGTGAGTCGCGAAACGCTCGCGGTCGATTCGCTCGACCAGTTCGCCTGGAAGGCTGACTGCGATCTTGGCCGTCGTCATACCACGATCATACCCGGCCGCCGTGAGTTCGCAGGACGTTTACGACACCCCGCCACTGCGACCCCTTTGGCATGAGATCTGGGAAGGCCATCGGCCGCCGAGCACCCCGCCCCTCAGGGTCTTCAGCTCCTGGTCCTGGTGCAACCGTCGCCCTGGACCGCTTCGGGGGTTGGGCATCCCGCGCAGATGGCATTCTTCGACACGCATCCCGCGGCGAGCTCTCGCTGCCGAGACGCAGAAAGTTCCAAAAACGTCTAGGATGCCCCGTCAGCGTCCCGTCGGCGAGGTCGCCAAGTGGCAAGGCAGCGGCCTGCAGAGCCGCCATCCCTGGTTCGATTCCAGGCCTCGCCTCCAG